>CAZOBX010000125.1:0-12168 GCA_964578045.1 uncultured Kangiella sp.
GAGACAACCGGACCGGGTGATATTTTCTGGTCGAAAAAATTGCACGGTTGATTGCGATTCCAGGCGCAGTTTTGTGATTGGTTTAATCGGGGATTCTTCTGGAAATAAATTTCACATTTTTGCAAAAGATAGAGACTTGAAAACACCTTTATCAACTTTATTTGATCACAATGTCGATACTTTGTTGGTTGAAGGTGGCATGACTTTAATTGAGTCCTTTCTTCAACAAAAAATGGTTGATTCCATCACAGTCTATATTGGAACGGCTTCGTTAGCGCAAGCGAGAGAGGCTGTAGTGAAACAATTTCCTCAACTACCTATCGCGCTAATGAATGCATCTCCTTTGGGTGAAGGGATGCTTTTAAGTTACGCTCAGAACTTTATCGGCCTTAGTCAGCCTGCTGACATTAAATCTTCAGAATCAATAAAAATGGCGACGGTGTAACGATGCGAGATGGAGTCTCTAATCATAAGCACAAAGCCATTGCGTATGGATTATTTAACCCTGGTGATTCTAATAACAAGAAGAGTAGACATTCTGATTTAAGAGACCTAACGCTGTCATGGTTACGTTTTGGGTATCAAGGACCAGTGATTGAAAGCGACAGTGTAGATACGATATTAGAGACGGCGTTAAATGAAGGGCATGACGCATGTTTTATTCAAATGCCGGGTAACATTATTAATGAAGAATGGAAGTTACCTCATTGGGAGGAAGCAGATTTTTATGATTGCCTTCAACAGATATTAGGGAAAAATAAATTTTTAATTTGTGTAAATACCTATGGTGAATCAGGCTACTTTGCGATTGATAAGTCTTGTTTTTTGGTTGACTTAGGGATGTATCAAAAAATGGGTTGTCCTTGTTTTGGTGAGAAATTAAGAGGGCATAAAAACCCTATAAAACCACGACTTACGCAAACAGAGTTAGGTAGCGATTTGGATAAAATGAAAGAATATTTGGATGATTTCCCCAAGGATGAAGGATGGGGTTTTATAGAAGCATCTATGGCGTCAAGCCTATGGATACCGCAATTGCCAGACTTGATTTCCCAAAAACGGGTGAGGGTCACTTCTAATTCTCTTAACGGTGGGGAAGGTATATTACAAAAACGATTTTTGAAAAGTGTTGAATCTCAAATAGAACGTGGACGTTCGGGAGTTTTTTTGTGGAATATTGAATCCTATCAGGATGTGCCTGAGTGTAAAAATCAAACTATTTCTTCTAAAGAAAATCCAGAGTCAGATTATATACGGCAACTATATTGTGTGGCTGCGGGTTTTAAGCCCAATATGTTATTGCATCGACATGGGTTCAATAAGGAGACTGTTGTAAGGTATTTCGATTACAGTCAGCAAGCATTGGATATTAGGAAAATATTATTAGAAGAGTGGAATGGCACTGATTATCCCAAATTTTGTAAAACATTAGTAAAACGTTTTCCAGAAGCAAATACTTTTTATCAATTATGGAATGGCTTAACGCTGGCTCAAATCAATTGGAATGATGTGGAATGTCTATGGGAGCAGGAGTTAGCTCAATGGGGAGGGGAAGACGTATTTCAGCAGCAATGGCTTATGCAGCAAAAATTAACTTCAAAATTCGTGCATTGCGATGTTATTAATAATCCGAATCCGCTGCTGGAGGAAATTGATAATACTGAAGGTTCGGTCATATGGTGGAGTAATGCTTTTTTTACGATATCAAGTAATTGGTTGATGAGTATCGATCAACGTCGAGAACGGTTTCGCTACTGGATTCAACAATTAGCTGAAAAAACGCCATATTGCCGCCTGTATGGTGCGGATCATAATAATACTCCAGTCAATGGAGTAGATGCCATAACTTATTTGGGTCAATTCGAAAAGCGTTCGCTTAATACTGTGCCTGATGAGTTAGTCCCTCAGCGCCAATTAGCTAAACCTATTCGTTTCTAAATTATCTTATACGTGGAGTCATTATTAATGAGTACTACCCTGTCATCTGAATCGAACAGCATTCGTACGCACGGAAATGATACGTGTGCCGATGTATTTTTGCGACATCGTGGGCCGATAACATCAGCCACCCCAGTGCCAGAAACAGACTACATTATCACGTCTGGTTACGATGGTGCTGTTGGTATATTCAATAAAAAAAATCGACAGGTAGAATTACTGGGATATCATGATCACTTGGTAAATCGTGTCAGCGTTAGTGCTGATGGTCGTTTCGCTGCATCGTGTTCATCTGATTACAATATTTACCTATGGGACATCAAAAATAAAAAACGCCTGCGTGTGTTACGTGGCCACAATGACGACGTTGAAGATTTTATATTTTTAGGGGCACTCGATAATAAAAACTTAGAGGATAATACTGTCGCAAAAGATTCCATTAGCTATGGTGTCTCTGTTTCTAGAGATATGCGAGTACTGGTATGGAATCTCAATTCAGGTGCTATTGAACATATATTATTGGGACATGAAAAAGACGTATTATCAGTTAGCCATTTAGAGGGGAAATTATATACCTCAAGCGATGATATGACTCTGCGAATATGGGATTTGGCCAGTGGGACTTTAATTAAAACATTAGGGCCATTTGCAACCGAAGCGGATACCTGTGCAATTGACCCCATTCATCGAAGAGTAATTTTAGGTTGCGATGATGGATATATTCATATTTTTGATATTGAGTCTGGTGAACAAATTAATTCGCTGAATGCGCATAGTGCAGGTATTAAAAAAGTGGCATGTTCTCCAAAAAACGGGGACATCCTTTCTGCGGCGTATGATCAACGTGTATTGGTTTGGGATGCTGTCTCTCTACAGGTTAAAAATAATATTCAATATCAAGCAAGTACATGGGAAAGGTCCTTTAATTGGTCTCCAGATGGGCAATGGCTATGTGCAGGCACATTTGATGGTACGGTATTAAAGTGGAATGCTAAAAACGGAGTACTTGAAGATGAATATGGTCTTGAAAAATGCGCTTCTGGTAATGCCTGTTTTAATGATGTTGCAAAACTATCAGGTGATCATATTGTTGTCGTGAGTGATGACGGCTTAGTACGCACAGGCAAGTTATCCAGCAAGATAGCCTTTTGGCAACAAATCCATATTCCAGAGAATGATCGCATTTTAATGAATGCTGTTACGACAAACGATCATTTGTCTAAGCAAGAACATAGTGAGTTTGCAGAAATTATTACCGGTAATCACGGCCAAACGCTACAGCGATTTAATGTCAGTCAGAAAGGAATTAAACAGACACTGTCTACAAATTTACGGGAAGGCCCAATTAATTGTGTCAGAGAATCACATCACTCTGACTTTAACGGTGAATATTTTGTGGCGTGTTACACCGGTACGGTTGTAAGAGTTAATCGTGATGGTATTATTTTGGATCGATTGAGAACACATGAAAATGCGGTAAAAGCATTAGCACTTCATCCGACCGAGGCTATTGGCGTTAGTTGTAGTGCTGACGGCGTGCTAGCTTCTTGGGATTTTTCTGGCACGTTACGGCGAACTTACCCTGGTCACTTGGCTATTATAGATGATGTTGATATATCGCCTAACGGACAATTAATTGCCAGTACAGGGCGAGATTTTACGCTTAAAATTCATACTTTATACGATGGCGCTCTAATTCATAATATTGGTCTAGGAAGGCACTCCCCAAAAGCTGTGGCTTTTGTCGATGATCATATCGTTATTGTTACCAATTATTGGGGAGAATTATTACGGATCGATCTCACGGATAATTCCGTTACTTGTAAAAAGATTGCAGAAAACGGCATTAGCGGAATCGTCATCCGCGGTGATCAATTAATAGTATCTTCCTACGACGGCGGAATTTATTTAGTGCGAGAACATGACTTAGAGACGCTTAATAGTTTACGCAGTATGACTCAACGGATTGATAGTCCGGCTTTCGGGCTTTGAGAAAATGAAGCGTTTTGTGATCCTTGCTGCACCCCGCACTGGCAGTAATCTGCTGTGTACATTGTTGCAATCCCACCCAGATGTGCTTTGCCATCACGAGATTTTCAATCCCTCGGACATTTTTGTTTCTCTGCCTTTACGTGATACTGATTTTACTCTGGGAAGCATGGCAGATCGAAATGCCAACCCATTACACTTTCTCCAAGGTGTCTGGGAAAACGGGCTTGGGCATCAATCGGTTGGGTTCAAAATGACCCATCAACAACAAGTACAAGTGTTTAATGCAGTTTGCAGCGACCCTGATATTCACAAAATTGTACTGAAACGTAAAGCTCGTCTAAAAACTTATGTTTCGCGATTGCTTGCCGACCGTAGTGGTATCTGGGAAGACTATCAAGGACAGGATTGTTTAGCGCAGCCCCAACCAGTAGAGGTCAATTATCAAAAACTAAAAGCAGCCGTAGATTTTAATGAACATTACTACACGAATTTAGACTCCTTAATCTGCGGTCAAAGAACCGATGTGTGTTACGAAAATCTTTTCGATAACGACACACAAGAAAGGTTACTCAAAGAATTAAAATTGTGCAGTTACCCACTCCAGTCTCAAGCTCGTCAACAAAACCCTCACACACCCTGGGAGCTAATCATCAATCGTGAAAGCCTGGCTCAACAATTGAAGCACCACCCAACAGATAGAGAATTATTATTAGAATTAAACCAACCTCTAACTGTGTGAGGAGAGGATTAAATAAGTCACCAATCGAAAAGGCGATATAAAAAGAAGTCAGTTACATTAAAAAAAGATGCTCTTACTAAAACAAAATACCAACTAACGAATAATCTTGGAGATACAAATGTTCAAACTAATTAATCAACCATCATGCTCCCAATGGAGTTTAAAAAGAACACTAATGCGTAATATTGTTATCATGCTAGTGGCATTTGGACTACCCGCAGCGGCAACTGCTAAAAACACCAATGAATTTCCCAGTAATGCAAACCTACCAACCGATGCTAAAGCCACTTGTGTGGCAAATGTTGCATCTTGGTTTCCCGGCGATAAAGTTGTTGCAAATGGCTGGGTTAAACCTGCCAACAGTTTAGATCCCATTTTTGCAGATTTCCAAAACAATACACGTTGTGACTTCTATAAATGGGGCGCACAAATGTTTTTGTGGTTAACTTCTGGGAGCAGCACAAAACATGTATTCGATACATCACCAGGATTTTACAATGTGTCAGTTGAAGAGAATAGCAAGCGGACTTTTCTAACCTCAGACGGCCCTATGCTATTAGGGGTTCGTAAAGGAAAAACTGACGAAGAAATAGAATTAGGCCAGGCTGGGGGTGGCGATGTGTTGCTTTCACAAAAAGATTCCCTGGTTTACTACGGTGTACATGCTAACGATGTTTATGCGCTTTATACTACCGGGCAAATAAACAAAGCTTTTAATAAGTCAGTAGGATGGGTTTCACCTAAAGAAGATGTCGCTTGCTTAGGACAGTATAAATCTTGTGCGTCAGAAATACTGGGATTTTGTAAGGAACAACTTAATACCTGTACTCACAATAATTTTCCTAGCACGCTCACTCAAATGAAAATCGTCAAAGAATTCGCCTCGGGTTACGGCTATTCATTAAAATCAACACGGCTCCAGGGTACGACTCCGACCAGCCCGATGGCGATAGAGCTAAAGACGTCCTGGGTGGATGCGACGAAATGGAGTAAAAGCAAGAAAAAAAGTTATGTATTAACTCAAGCAGTCGTACCTGTTTTTGATCGTAGTGCGGCCAAAGGACCATGGACTGTAAAAAAGAATAAAGAGAAAACGCTTGCGATGGTTGGTATGCATGTTGTAGGGACAGTGGATGGACACCCGGAAATGATCTGGTCTACTTTTGAACATGTGAATAATGTACCGAACAATGCTTATGTCTATACCAATACAAGTAATCAAGAAGCGACCCAGAAATATAGTTCAAAGGGAAATTGGAATTTCTTACCGTCAAACGCACCTGCGCCTTCTGCTATCACAGCAAATGCGAAGGTTTTGACAGCCACAAATGCTAGTCTGGCTTCATGTATTGTGAGCGTGCCAACTAATGAAAATCCTACATGTACCGATGCTGCGAAGGCGACTAATCCTGACATTGCTGCAATCGACCTAATACGAGTTGATCCATGGGGCAATCAACATGGCGATAATTCAAGCAGTAATATCTCAAACAATACCGATTTAGTTTCTATTAATATATCCGTGTTATCTCAACTAAAAATTGGTGATATTCGCGGCAATTATATACAAACGGGTGGCGTTTGGACTGCAAAGGGTCAAATTCCGCCTGATGGCACAGACGGCGATCTTCGTGGCTCTCTTAATTTGGCAAATACCACCATGGAAACTTTTTACCAGTTTCAGCATAAAGGGAGTGGGGCTTTTAACCCAGAGAACTGTTTTGGCTGTCACGGCTCGACCGAAACAGATGCTACAGGGGTGAGCCATATTTTTGGCAACCTTCAAGCGCTGCCAAAGAAATAGCTTAACGTACTTGTCAGTCAATCTGTCCACCAGCACTTTTTATCAAAGGAGGTGGGCAGTTAATTTAATTTTGTTGGATAGGGTGTTCGGATCGGTCAAATTTGTTTTTTCATAGACCGTTCTAGCAAGATCCATATTTATTATTGACAAGACATAATAAGGTAGAGAAAGCTAATGACAAATTAAATCAGCTAAGCCTCGCTGCCTACCCTCTCGTAGCAGCCAGTCGAAAACAAAACAATAGGCCGATAAAAATGTTGATTAAAAATGTTGGCGAATTAGAAAAATAGCTGATCGAACACCCTAAAGATAAAGCCTTATTAGAAGAGCTATCGTATGGATAATTGTGCCGCCAGAAAGAAGTCATGTTTTTCGCCAAGAAGTAAAATATTACAGTTTTATGACCTAGTTATTTTACTGATTTATAAATAGCAATATCGGCATTAATGCTTATAAATACGGAATTAAATGGAGTTGAAGGTATTTTACAAAATACTGTGATTTACATTAGCGGTTTCAGAAGCTAGTACACAATCAATATATAAAAACATTAGGAGAAAAAAGTGAATATAATCAAGATAGATATGATATGTAAATTGTTTAATAAAGTGCGTAAGATGAAACTTATAGCCATTATATTGTCGCTGACAACTATGTGTATGAATGGTGTAGTTCAGGCTGATTCCAATTTACCCCCGACTGTTGAACAGCCAACGTCAACACAACATCCTGCAATTCCTTCAGGTTTAAAAGTTACCTGCTTTTCCAATGCAAATGATATCAGTAATTTAAGCTCAACTTGCCCCGTTATAAAATGGAATGGTTATACCTATTGGGCTTATAGTTATATTGATAATCGCGTGTCTCTTGGTGTTGTTGCGTATGATCTTACCGGAAAGGTCGCGCAGCAATGGCAAGTGAACGGCGTTCGTTATGTTTATAAAATAGAGGTAGATAGCACAGCAAAAAAAATCACCTTTTATGGACAAAGCAATCAAACCGGAAGTTTAACATTTTCTCAAATAACCTTAGCCAGCCAATTAGGTAATGCTGTCGTCAGCGGTCAAACTTTAACAACTGAGAATATGACGAATACCTTTCCAAAAGTGCCTGCGGATATCTACAGGACTTCGGGTACAAAAGGCGCTACACAAGCAGATTTGGCGACTTTTTCCTGGTTAGAGTTTATTGCGCTGGTTGCACCGGTAGGTTCCTTACGTGGGGGTCCCGGCGGTAGCTTTGCAAATTCAGGTGCTGATCAAGATGCAACGCTCGTCTGGGAAACTTACTTACATCGCTCCGAGTTATTTCCTTTCAATATTAATGGAGGACAAATACCACCACAGCCATGGGATAACGTACCCCAATATCTTATGAAGAGGCCTAAAGTAGAAGGCTCAGAAGATATGGTGGCTTATACTTCTCCTTACTCTGAATATAACAATTTGGATGAAACCTCACAAATTTCCCAAAACATTATCTTTTTTCCAACAGATCCCGGCGACCCAAAACCACAAACTGATCCGCAAATTGTATTTGAAGCAAAAGTGAATTATAACCAGTGGGCTTTTGTGAATGAGAACTACAAAAGTTTCGCGCCCAAATTTAATCAGTTCCGGTTTGACCCGCCTTTAGATTTTCCTGACAATACTTTGGAAGTTAAAGCTGCATGGCGTCCATTAAGCTCTATTCCGACTGCAGAACAATATAAATACCATACAACAACAGGTATCGTATACGGTGGTGAAGAGTATGCTCCAGAAGCAAAAACAGAAAAACTTGCCTTGATCGCATTGCACATCATTCAGAAAACAGAAAATTACCCCACCTTTATCTTTGCAACATTTGAGCATGAAGATAATTTAACTAATAAGGCCTTTCAACCGCCCAACTTTTCTTCAAGCATAGAGCGTTCATTTGCTGGGCGTACCATCAATTATTCAAGTATAAAACTAAATGGTCAAACCCAAGAAGGCAACACGGTACAAGTAGCGCCGGGCTCTAGCGTTTCAGTCTCTCTGAATTGGGCATCAACTTATACTTCGACTTATTGTCCTGGTTGTCTTCAACAGTTCTACATTGGTGTCAAGGATGAAGCGATTGATTGTATGTACAGTGGGCAAACAGCAATAGCAAAAAATGGCAGTGGTTCATTTAATTTAACGGCACCGACCGAGCCAGGTATTTATGCTGTTCAGGCGGCTTCTTCTTTGCAATATAGCTGTACTAAAAAAGCGAGTGGTATAAGTGATAGCCAGGCCGGCGCTTTAGGCTTTATCAATGTTGTTGCTGCTGATGACAATGGAACAGGGCTTTATTATTTGCCAGCGTACACCAGTCCAAAATATACCTTGCCAGCACAAAGTCCTTCATATACTAGTGGCAATGACGGTAGTGGCAAGTATAACAATCAAGTGCCATTACCTGTTACAAGCACCGTGAATTTTGATATTTCGAATCCAATGGCTGCACCTAACGGAAACTTGTATACCTTGCCGTTGCCTGCCCCTGCAACAGTAGCTGATATCGCTGGTGCTAAAACCATTGTAATTAGTGACAGTGAAAACGTAGTAGCGGTTCCTGTTACGCAACCAGCGACTGTCTCAAATAACGTGGCTAAAGTGAATCAACAAGCTTTAGAGGCGATGAAAAATATTTCTGGCTTTAATAAAGATTTTGTTTGGCAATATTATAAATTGAAGGGCGTCCAAGGCGTCCCCACCAACGATGAAAGTAGTGAAGACTTCTTCCTGGCTAACAATGTTGTAGAAAGTAGTCAGCCAACGATTCAGCTATTCCGTGGTGGTGGCCCTAACCCCGGTGAAAACACAAGAAATCAAACTAACCTCATAGACCCGAAACAAGGTAATAGTCAGTTTGCAATGGGGGGGTGTCAGGGATGCCATGGGGTTGCACAAACAGGAACGGGATCTGACTTTAGCTTTCTATTCTTCGGTGTTAATGGGGGTGGTTTCCAAGTGGATACATTAGGCATTCAGTCTGCTGAAGAAATGCAAAGAATGCATGATTCTTATACCGGAGAATAAATCGTTGGTATATTTTGAACTCAAACCTTAAAAATAATGGGCGAGCCTATTTTTAAGCCACCCATTATTTAAAGGTTTCCTAAAGTGAATCTTATGAAAATTTTGCATGTTGATCTGTGTTCATCTTACCCTTTAGCGCGTGCCGGAGGGCATCGGACCATGCACTCTATGTTGAGCTGGATTGCACAACAAAGTGATATGGACTGCATGAGTTTATTTGCCCGTAGAGGAATGGGTTCACAATTACCGGAATACGACCCAACATTATTAAGTCTGAATGATTTGGGAGTGAATTCGATTCAAATAGAGGATGACCGATGGATTTTTAATTGTGGTTATCCAGCACTAGCAGTTGACGATGTGAATAAAAACCTAGACCGAGTTATGGCATCTTATAAGCCTGATTTGGTATGGACAACTGGATTCAATAGTTTGTCATTACTTAAAAAAGTAAGAAAACGTGGTTGTGCAGCATTATGGTATGTTCAGGACTGTAGACCAGAAGTCTCCGATATAAAATATGCAAGTCATATCAATATCGAGTTTGCCGTTTGTTCAAATTTTATCAATCAAAGGCTGGAAGGCAATAGCGGGGTCAAATCGACGACGGTTTATCCTTTGATTAACAATGATGATTATATTACGAAAAATAATACCAAAAAATACGTCACTTTTATTAATCCTCGGCCAGTAAAAGGTTACAACACTTTTTTAAATATCGCTGCAGCAATGCCTGACGTTGAGTTTTTAGTTGTAGAGGCGTGGCCTTTGGGCGAAAATTACTCAGAGGTTTATAACAAGCTGTGTGGTTTTTCAAATGTAACCTTTATGTCTCAATTAACTGATATGCGAGAGATATATCAGCAAAGTCGTTTGTTACTTGTTCCCTCCATCGTAGAGGATGCTGCACCTCGTGTAATTAGAGAGGCGCAGATCAACGGAATTCCAGTGATTGGAAGTAATCGAGGGGGAATTACAGAAATTATTGGCCAAGGGGGCTTAATCCTTGACGGCTATCAAGATTCCAAACAATGGTGTTTAGCCATTAGAGAGTTATTAGTAAATGAATCTTATTGGGAAAACATGAGCCAAAAAGCTTTTGGCAATGCGCTAAGTTCTCGATTTTCACAAAACACGATTATGAAAAAATTCAGGCATGCATGTGTGGCAGCAATTTCGAGAAATGAGCAATTAGAAATGAGCGTGGATGAAGCTTGATGAGCATGCGCACAGCCTTGTTCAAACCTAACCAAAAAATCGACTTAGATACCGTAGATTTACCTGACATCATAGAAGATGAAGTATTAATTGAGGTTCTTGCTGCGGGCATTTGTGGCTCCGATCTACATCGCTATAGAGGTAATAATCCTTGGGGTGGAGACATCTCTTACCCCTACCGTGCAGGGCATGAAATTGCAGGGCGAGTGAAAAAAATTGGGTCGCAGGTCAAAGGTTTAGAGCCAGGCCAGCCAGTTGCTGTAGAGCCGATGCAATTGGCGGGCTGTGGTGTTTGCGATAGTTGTATTAGCGGTTTTTATAATCGATGCCAACGGCGTGCAGAGATAATAGACAGGCGAGTGACCTATGGATTCTCAGAATACGATGTTGCAAGATTTGATCATGTACATGTATTACCTGAAAGTATGCAGATTGATGTTGCGGCGTTAACCGATGTCTATGCTTGTGCCCTACACGCGTTCAATCGAATGAATATTGTGTCTGGCCAAACAATTATGATTATTGGTACAGGCTCTGTTGCTTTAGCTTTAGGCCAAATGGCCAAGAAAAAAAACATTGAGACTATTGTTGTTGGTCGGCGAGACAAGGCATTACAAAATGCGAAGCAGCTAGATGCCGCAGACTATTGCATAGTTTATGAGGAAGATATATCAAAGCCCTTGTTACAGCGTTTAGTTAGCCAGGCCATTGATGTTGTGTTTGAAATTGTTGGAGGGAGAGATAGTTCTACTTTAGATTTTGGCTTAGAGGTTGTCAAGCCGGGTGGAACAATTGCGATATTAGGAGCTTTCACTGATAAAGTTGAAATTTCTTATCAAAAAGCGAATAAAAAAGAAATTTCGGTTTGTTGGTGTAATGGCTATGCCAAATTTAAAGGTAAAAAAGAATTTGCAAGTGCCCTTGAATGGTTGTCTGTCAATGAAGATTGTGCTCGTAAGCTCATTTCGCATCATGTCGAATTTAATAATGTGCAATATGCTTTTGAGTTGGCAGCGAATAAATCAATTAGTAATGCTATTAAAGTGATGCTGACTTTAAATGACTACCAGTAAATTAGTGATGAGAGAAAATAATACAACCGTTTGTTTAACCGCACCTGGAATAATAGAATTAAAATCCAACCAGTTAGATGATCTGCAGGCGAATAAGGTGTTGATCAAAACACGTTGCTCCTTAATTAGTACAGGTACAGAAATGTCTTTGTACAAGGTAGAAAAATCTAAATCATCTGCTTGGCAAGAGTTCGCTCAATTACCCCGTAGCATGGGCTACTGTAATACGGGAATGGTTGTAGGTTGTGGTGAAAATGTTGATCCAAGTTGGCGAGGTCAGCGCGTGGCTAGCCGAGGCTCTCACGCGGAATTTGTCGCCGTTTCTGGGGGAAATAGTACAAGAACTTAATTCCCCCG
>CAZOBX010000125.1:12178-16337 GCA_964578045.1 uncultured Kangiella sp.
ATTCAGTTTCTGATGAAGACGCAACCTTTTCAATATTAGCCGCGGTTGTTATGAATGGTCTGCGACGAGGTCGGTTGTCATGGGGAGAAAAAGTAATGGTCTTCGGCTTAGGGATTCTCGGTCAATTGTCAGTACGATTGGCTGTTACCTGTGGAGCGCAAAATGTCGTTGCCGTTGATATTGTTAGTAAGCGTTTATCTTGTTTACCTTCTAGCCATATTATCTCTGCTTTTAACGGGGCCGACTTAGAAGATTCACAGTCGGAAATAGCTCCTCAAGACTTGCTCGTTGAAACTTCCGGTGTGGCGAAAATTATTCCAGATGAGTTTAAATATTTACGCGACCAAGGCCGTTTTTTAATGCTGAGCAGCCCCCGTGAAAGTACATTTTTTGATTTTCATGAGCTGTGTAACAGGCGGAGTATCGAAATTATTGGAGCCCATGGTTTCTCTCAGCCCTCATTGAGCACACTCAATAATCCATGGACCAGCAAAAATCACGGCGAGTTATTTTTAAAATGGCTGGAACAAGGTCGCTATTCGGTTAACGAAATAATCACACATCGATTTTCATATCATGACGCGACCGAAGCTTATCGTTTTATCGCTGAAAACCAATGTGAAAGTTTAGCAGTTATCTTAAATTGGGAATAATATAAGTTTATGCGAATACTATTGGTACAAGAAGAGAGATATTTACCTGCATATACTGGTAGCAGTAAAAGTAGCCGCAGCTTATTAGAAGGCCTTGTAAACACAGGGCATGATTGCTTAGCGATATCCCCTTTACGATTAAAAGGGATATCAGAAGATGATTTTTTGCAAAGCATGGAGCAGCGTAATATTCAAATTTCTCATGTTGCTCAGAACTTGTATCACTGTGAATATAATAGTGTATCAGTGCGCAGTATGCCAATGGAGGAGGGGAGTGTAAACGGGATAAAAGACCGTATCAGTTGGTTGAGAAAACAATTTAAGGAGTATCAACCAGACATTGTAATCGTATCAGCAGACCCTCGATATTATTTATTAAAAACCTTTAGCACTCTTTGCCCTGAAAAGGTTGTATTTATAGTTCATAGCCATGAGCATTTACCCTTTGGACCATTAAGCCGAAAAAAAAGTGAAGAACAGTCTGATGTAATCAAACAAGCGTCGCTTATTATCAGTGTTAGTCAATATAGTCGCGCGTATATAAAAGAGTGGGGGAATGTAAATTCACATGTATTGTCATTTCCTGTTTACGATATCGCTTCCATTGAAAAAAACAATTTTGAAAAACGATATATCAGTTTGATTAATGGTGGCCTAGAAAAGGGCGTCGATATATTTATTGAATTGCTAGCGAAAAATCCTGACGAAGCGTTTGCAATTATTGATTGGAATATTGAGCCCTTGGTAAAAGAGCGACTAGAACAACATAAAAATATTACATTTCTCGCACCTGTTGATGATATCCGAGATGTCATTAAACAAACAAAAATATTGTTAATGCCTTCTGTATTTCCTGAAACGTTTGGTTTATCTGTGGTTGAGGCAATGTCGCAGGGTATTCCGGTGATTGCGAGTAACTTAGGTGGCTTACCAGAAGCCAAACTTGGCATCCCGCGGTTACTAGACGTCAACCCGATACAAATTGTTGAGGGCGATTTTGTCAGCGTTGATCAAAAAACAGAGCCTTGGCAGGAAGCTCTGACAAAATTAATCTCTGATGCCAGTTACTACAATGATATCGCTCAACGCTCAATCGACGCGGCCTCTCGGTTTATCTCTGAATTAAGTATTCGACCTTTTGAAGATATCTTTAAACCATTGGTAAAACAAAAACACAAAGTGATGGTCGCAATTACTGATGCTTATGATGCCGGTTATTTATTGGCAGAAGAAGTACAACGTAGGGGATATCGTTGTATCAATATCGATAGCAGCAACAATGTCCACGAAGAAATCCGGGCCAAGTGTGAATGGGGTAAATTTGATGCCATTGTTGAACATAGAGGAAATATTCAAAATACCCTAGATCAATTGAATTCCCTCAAGGTGGATTTTATATTACCCGGCAATGAAACGGGCGTGATGTTATCTGATCAGTTAAGTGAAAGGCTTAATTTTCGAGGTAATGATCCGCAATCATCACAATACCGTCGTAATAAATATTTAATGGCACAAGCCGCGAAATCGTCAGGTGTTAATATTCCTAGCCAGGCCTGTAGCGGTGAATTTAGAGAAATTACAACATGGCGTACACTTCATGGAAAATGGCCAGTAGTTATCAAGCCGCCACACAGTATTGCATCGGAGGATGTTTATGTGTGTCGTAATGAAAAAGAATTAGAAAAATCCTTTTTTAAGGTTTTAGGAAAAAGGAATTTAACAGGCTTGATAAACAATAGTGTTATCGTAGAAGAACTTCTTTTTGGTGAGCAATATGTATTGGATACGGTCAGTTGTGATGGACAACACTTTTTAGCGGGAGTATGGCATTACGGACGCCCAAGCTGGGCGGAAGACGTTTTGTCGACAGTTCTTTATAACAAACCATGGCCAAAAGAACTTGCGCATGTCAATTGGAACGATATGAATTACGCAGCGGTGGGTTCGAATTCAAAAGAATTTTTAACCGGTGATGATGCACTTGCGGAAACGCTATTTAATTACTCTGTATCGGTGCTGGACAGCATTGGTGTAAAGAATGGCCCTGCGCATTTTGAACTGATGTGGATTGATGGTGAGCCACTATTAGTTGAAGTTGGGGCGCGCTTGCATGGAGCTCCTTCAACGCATTGGATGTGTCGAATTTGTGGCGGTTTTAGCCAACTAGATTACGCCATTGATGCCTATCTACAGCCTGAATTTTTTATGAAAAATGCCTCTACACAGTACCGTTTAAAGTATCACGGTTGGAAATTTCGTTTTCATCCCTGGCGCGCAGGAAAATTTAACGGGTTTAAAGGGCTAAAGCGCATAGAGAACTTACCATCATTTAGAGGTTTTTATTACATGTCAGGTGGAAAGATAATAAAACCGAAAGACTGTGTCGGCGTTGTTGCTCTAATTCATCCTGATCGTGATGTATTACTCAATGATGTCCAAACAATTCATCAGTGGGAAAAACAGGATTTATTCGAAATTGAAGCGCATCAGTTAACAGAACAATAATTCACGGGCTTCATTACAAAGGTAGTCTATAGTTTAGGTAATCTGAATGTCAAAAATTACTCCCCAAAAAAGGCAACTTAACGGTGACCCTTGGCGTGATTTTCGCGAATGGTCCATTGATATATACAAGGGAAGTTCTCCTTTTGAAATGAAGCCCGTAAATTCTAGACCAATCCTTACCGCAAGTGATGTAACAGATGTAGAGGCCGCGTTCGTCGCTGATCCATTTATGTTGAGACAGCATAATCAATGGCATATGTTTTTTGAAGTGTTAGAAAAAAAGACTCGAAAAGGGCTTATTGCAAAAGCTGTCAGTGATAATGGTATCGACTGGCAATATCAAAAAATAGTTTTAAAAGAAGATTATCATTTATCATATCCATTTGTATTTGAGCATAATAGTAAAATCTATATGGTGCCAGAATCATTAGGCGCGAATGCAATACGACTCTACTGTACCGCAGATATTAATAGCCCTTTTAAGTTTGTTGGTAACCTTATTGAAGGCAAATGGGCCGATTCCACTCTGGTCTTTCACCATGATCTGTGGTGGCTGTTTAGTTGTTCTACGCCTTTTCAAAATAGCACATTAGAATTATATTTTTCAAAAGAACTGTTGGGACCTTGGCAGCCGCACCCTCAAAACCCGATCATAATAGATGATAAAAAATCCGCTCGCCCGGCTGGACGTATTCAGCCCATTAACAATGAATTAGTACGATTTTCGCAAGATTGTGTTTCGCGTTATGGAAATAAAGTTCGGGCCTATAAAATATTGGAATTATCCACTACAAAGTATCGTGAGTTAGCTGTAGAAAAAAACATTTTAGAAGCAGGTATACCCACTGCATGGAACGCCGCAGGCATGCATCATATTGATGCTCACCAACTGACTAGCAATGAATGGTTTGCGTGTGTCGATGGTGATAGATACGTCATACCTGAATATTTATTAGAGCAAGCAGGCCTATACCCGTGATACCTCAAAATGCAGGTTCCAG
>CAZOBX010000126.1:0-4336 GCA_964578045.1 uncultured Kangiella sp.
ATTAGTATTTAGTTAATTGACTCGCAAGCTATAAAGCGCATTCTTGAGTTTATTTTGTACCGAAAATTTTATCACCTGCATCACCAAGGCCTGGAATGATATAACCTTTGTCGTCAAGGTGGTCATCGATACTAGCGGTATAAATATCGACGTCCGGATGATTTTTTTGCAGTCGCTTAATCCCCTCAGGTGCCGCGACCAGAACTAACGCTCGAATATCTTTACAACCGGCTTTTTTAAGTAACTCGATAGTCGCTTCCATCGAGCCACCGGTAGCCAACATCGGGTCGATAATTAGCGCCAATCGATTCTCAATGTTACCCGCTAGCTTTTCAAAGTAGGAAACAGGTTCTAAAGTTTGTTCATCACGATAGAGTCCAACGACACTGATTTTAGCACTGGGCATCATTTCCAATACGCCGTCCAACATACCGATACCGGCACGTAAAATTGGCACAACCGTCGCCTTCTTACCTTTAATTTGCTGACCTGTTACTTGGCCATTCCATCCTTCAAAGGTAAAGTTTTCCAGTTCCAGATCTTTTGTCGCTTCGTAGGTAAGCAAACAGCCAACTTCATTAGACAATCGCCGAAAGCTTTGAGTGCTTCTTTTTTGTTGCCGCATCAGGCTAATTTTATGTTGCACTAGCGGGTGAGAAATTTCAAAAACGGGCATAAATCTACTCAATTTGTCTTATTAATGATTATCAATATAAATATTGTCCAGCTGATAGCTGGGCAGCTACATCTGGTGTTTCTTCTCTATACCGACACTTGCTCTCTGTTAGTCGCCGTACGGTATCCAGATATTTTTAACTTCGCACGCTCGGTGAAGTAGTCGCCTTTCTTTGCCCTCAACAAACCAATCAATTTCTTTGCCGTAATTAACCCATGTTAGTTTTAGATTTGCAGCAGAAGCAAACTCAACCATTCTACTCCCTACTTTAGTCCCGTGATACCAAACACTTTCCACCTGATCATGTTCAGCGAGCACCTGAATCAATTCGTTTTTATTTCCGGTAACGATATTAATCACGCCAGACGGAACATCTGACGTTTCAAACACCTGGTATAGATCGGTGGCGATTAGCGGCGATATTTCGGAAGGCACTAAAACGACTCGGTTACCCATTGCGATTGCCGCCGACAAAAGAGTGATCAATGATAATAACGGTTCACTATCGGGACAACCTATACCAATAATTCCAACAGGTTCTTTCATCGCCAATGTAACACCACGAATTGGCGGTTGGTGAACAGAGCCCTCGTACTTATCGGCCCACGCTGCGTAGGTAAAAAGGCGTTTAATGGACTGGTCGAATTCTTTTTTTGCCTGGTCTAGCGATATGTTCGTCAACACGACTAATCTCTGACAAAATTCTAGCCGTCTATAGCTCAGGTTTTCTGCCAGATAATAAAGAATCTGGGCACGATAATGACCATTAGTCTTTGCCCATGAATCCGCTTTAAAAGCCGCTTCAACGGCGTTACGAATATCCTTGCGATTTCCCTCTGCCACTCTACCGCAAATCTCGTCATTAACCGAACGTACAACGATTGTATTACCATTATCAGGTCGCGTTTGCTTGCCATCAATATAATGTTTTGCGGTTCTGTCGATCCCAAGAAATTCTATTTGAGCAGACGCGACTCGATCGGACGTTGTTTTAACCTGGTCCACTCGTCCAGCCTCTGCTTTCGATTTTTTTAAATAATATTCATTAATAGGCTTTAAATATTCAGCCATACCTTCGCTACCACCTTCTCGTCCCATACCGGATTCGCGATAACCGCCAAATCCGCAAGAAGCGTCAAATTGATTGGTGGTATTAACCCATACAACTCCCGCTTTAACTTGAGGGGCGACATCAAGCGCTCGATTTATATTCTCCGACCAAACGCTGGCAGCAAGACCATAACGAGTGTTATTTGCTAATAATATGGCTTCTGCCTGGTCCCGAAAACTCATCACACTCAATACTGGACCAAATATCTCCAGACTGGCTGCAACGTTGCTTGTTTCGACGTTCGTCAATATTGTTGGCGGGTAAAAGCAACCATCGTCCGGTAGCGACATATTCGGCTGCCAGAGTGTGGCGCCTTCGTTAACACTTTGCTCAACGATCGATTCGATCCTCTTCTTTTGGCTAGGATCAACGATCGCCCCAATATCGGTGTTTTTGTCTAATGGATCACCAAGCGTCAACTTTTGCATTCTCATGGTCACTTTTTCAACAAAGGATTCAGCGATACTTTCTTGAATGAGTAATCGAGATCCGGCACAGCAGACTTGTCCCTGGTTAAACCAAATGGCGTCTACCAATCCCTCCACGGCACTATCTAAATCGGCGTCATCAAAAACGATAAACGGTGATTTACCGCCTAATTCCAGAGTCAGTTTTTTACCACTACCTGCGGTCTTTTCCCTGATCAATCGACCGACCTGGGTTGAGCCGGTAAATGCAATTTTATCCACCAGTGGATGAGTAACGATCATTTCACCGACCGCGCCATCGCCAGTAACGATGTTAACGACACCTTTGGGAAGTCCAGCTTCAGCAAAAACCTCGGCTAGCATCAACGCCGTTAAGCTAGTATATTCCGCAGGCTTTAAGACAACACAATTTCCGGCGGCGAGTGCTGGCGCGATCTTCCAGGCCGCCATTAATAAAGGGAAATTCCAGGGAATTATCTGGCCAACAACACCCACCGGTTGAAAGTCTGGAAATTCGCTTTCCATTAATTGCGCCCATCCGGCATGATGATAGAAATGTCGAATCGCAAGCGGAATATCGATATCCCTCGATTCGCGGATCGGTTTACCGTTATCCATACTTTCCAGCACCGCGAATTGACGACTGCGCTTTTGTAATAATCGGGCAATCGCGTAAAGATATTTCGCACGGTCGTGACCGCCAATCTTAGACCATTTTTTTTGCGCTTCCCGGGCAGAATTAACAGCCTGATCGACGCTAGTTTTACTCGCCTGGATTATTTTACCGAGTAGTTTTCCGTTTGCCGGATTGTGACTCGCAAAAAATTGCTCTTTTTTCTGTGCCTTCCATTGGCCGTTAATATACATTCCAAATCCTTGTGCATGTTGATGCAACCAGGATTCAACATTTTCTATACTCTCGGGAGCAGGACCGTAATTCATATTGTTATAAATCTCTGAGACTTTCATAGCTTGCCCATTCTTTGGATTTAGTCAAAAGCTTTTATACCCGTGCTACCTCAAAAGGCCGATTCCAGCACGGGTATATTAACCAATAGCGTGGCGATTATTGGCCGAGTACCTTCCGGTGACCTGATGCTCTAACTGACGCTCAATATCGGCTAACAAACTAGAGGCGCCAAAACGAAACATTTCCGGATTTAACCAACTGTCACCCAGCTCCTCTTTAATCAATACTAAATAACTGATGGCATCTTTAGCTTTGCCGATACCTCCAGCAGGTTTAAAACCGACCCGATATCCAGTTAGCGAATGATAGTGACGGATCATTCTTGTCATAACCAGACTGACTGATAGCGTCGCGTTTGTAGACTCCATACCGGTCGAGGTTTTAATAAAATCGCTACCCGCCATCATGGCAACCATAGAGGCTCTAGCCACATTGTTTAAGGTACTGAGTTCACCAGTCGAAATAATCGTTTTCATATGAGCCTCACCGCAAGCTTGACGACAGGCGCTTATTTCATCGTATAAAGCAGCCCAATTTGCGTTGAGAACGTGACCCCGTGTAATGACGATATCAATTTCTTTAGCTCCCGCAGCAACCGAATTCTTGATTTCTTGCAATCGGGTAGAAAATGATGACAGACCAGCGGGAAATCCGGTTGAAACTGCTGCAACAGGTATACCTGTTCCTTTTAACGCTTCTACCGCCGTTGGGACCATTTCGTGATAAACGCAAACAGCACCAGTGGTCAGTTGGAGGGACTCAATATCAAGCGCTTTTTGTAGTTCTTTACTTATTGGGATACGTGCTTTGGAACAAAGTCGGCGGACTTTTCCGGGTGTATCTTGTCCGGACAATGTTGTTAGATCAATACAAGAAACGGCTTTTAACAACCATGCTGATTGCCATTCTTTTTTAACCGTTCTTCGCTTACTGAGTGTCGATATTCGTCGTTCTATTGCGCTTAGGTTAACCCTGAGATCATCTAACCACTGTGGATGAAATTCCACCCCGGGATTATGTACTTCACCAAAGGTCGAACTCTGATTTTTTGCCTGAGAGTTCACCGGATTAATCTTGATCGTGGGTTTTGCTTTTGAATTTATCACAAACTAACTTCCTTCAACTAACGAACTGAGTCTTTGCAAGATAAC
>CAZOBX010000126.1:4346-5791 GCA_964578045.1 uncultured Kangiella sp.
GCTGCTCTATTTGCTGGTCCGAATTCTGGCGCAAGTCAGAAATCTCAAAGGCCTTATGAATTCTTACGATCGCCTGGTCGGCTTGTTGCTGATTTTTTGCGTGTAGCATCAACAAAGGTTCATGCTGGTCAATTTGTACGCCAATTCCTTTTATCGCGCTGAGGCCAACTGAATGATCGATCTTATCTTGCGCTCTTCTTCGCCCCCCACCTAATTCAACCACCGTGTTTCCCAATGCCCTGCCATCAATTTTTTTGATTGTTCCAGGCTCTGATACATTGGCGTACACCGGTATGACTAATGCTGCAGGCTCTATGTACCGTTCTTTATTAGCAATTAGATCAGTTGGTCCTCCTAATGCTGACACCATACGCTCAAAATATTCTGCTGCCAGACCTGAGTCCAGGTTCTTATTTAAAGTTAATCGAGCAGCATCCAAACTCTCTACCTGGCCACTCAGGAGTAATAATTCTGCGCCTAACTCTAAGGTCACTTGATGTAATCGTGGATCACGGTAATCACCGCTTAAATAGTCGATGGTTTCGCTTACTTCCAAAGCATTGCCGGCGGTAAGTCCCAAAACTTGCGACATGTCGGTTATTAAAGCCGTGATTGGTAATCCTAAACCTTCACCCACTTCGATAATATTACGGGCTAAGTCGCTAGCCATAGTATAGCTGGCAGCAAACGCGCCACTTCCGGTTTTTACATCCATGACAAGACCATCGAGCCCCGCAGATAGTTTTTTTGACAATATAGATGCTGTTATCAGCGGGATCGACTCCACTGTGGAAGTAACATCCCTTATCCCGTAAAGACGCTTGTCCGCTGGAGCCAACTCAGCTGTCTGACCAACTATGGCGCAGCCTACGTTAGCCACCACGTCTTTGAATTGATGCAGATTTGGTGCGGTATTATAACCACGAATACTATCCATCTTGTCCAATGTTCCACCGGTATGACCGAGACCCCTACCGGAAATCATCGGCACATATACGCCGCAAGCAGCTAACATCGGTGCTAACATGATACTCACTTTATCGCCAACACCACCTGTAGAATGTTTATCTACAACCGGTCCGGATAGACCCATTTGACTCCAGTCCAAAGTTGAGCCTGAATGTTGCAGACTTCTGGTCAGTGCGACAGACTCATCACGGTTCATGCCCTGAAAGAAAACGGCCATTGCGAAAGCTGCCATTTGACTTTCCGTCACCGAACCGTCCACCAGTCCATCGACTAGAAAGGCTATTTCTTGTTGAGAAAGCGCTTTGCCTTCTCTTTTTGCATGGATAACTTCTTGAGCCAACATCTTTATGATTCGCCTGTAAATTATACCTTTGTCGGATCTTAAATTTGCAAGAAAATAATTTGCATCAAATGTTTGCCAAACTGTCCTGATAAATCACCAAATCGGCGCGCAGTATCGTCCGAATAACTAGGTA
>CAZOBX010000126.1:5801-16099 GCA_964578045.1 uncultured Kangiella sp.
ATTTTTTGCACCATTAGTTTGTTTTTCTATTTTATGCTTTAAGATAACGTCGCAGAAATCCAATTAAGCGATCGAGATTAGCAATAATCGGCTAACAATTTCGATATGATAGAACAATCTTAACCATTTGGTCAACTTATCTCTAAGCACATGCCAACTGACTAAATTTTAGCTTACTATCTAACCTCAGGTTATCTATTGTCGAACTTGTCTGAGATGAGTCTGGGATAATCGGAAATAATCGATAAGAGCAGTTATTAACCTCAACTAGTGGTAAGATTATCCGATTGGACTCGTCAGCGAGATTAGTTGGCGTTTCCGTAGAAACCGAGGTTAAAGTGTTTTCGACAAACTGAAACGTATCGGTCATTTCCGCCAATCTCAAACTGCGCTCCCTTGTTCACGACATTATCATGTTCGTCATGGCGAAGTACCATGGTCGCTTTTGAGCCGCAATGACAAATAGCCTTTAGTTCCTTTAGATTATCCGACCAAGCCAATAAATATTTACTACCCTCAAATGGTTCGCCTTGAAAATCAGTTCTTAGTCCGTAGGCTAGAACCGGTATATTCATTTCATCTGTTACTTTGCCAAGTTGATAAACTTGAGCTCGAGTAAGAAATTGAGCCTCGTCAACCAGAATACAATGAAGGCTCTCCTGCCCTTTATGAACACTAATGAGCCGATGTAAATCATCTTTTTGACTAAAGGTCGTTGCATCAGTTTGCAGTCCTATTCGCGAGGTAACTTTTCCTACTTCATAACGATCATCTAGCTGAGGCGCCAGCACCAATGTCTTCATGCCCCTTTCTTGGTAGTTATAGCTTGATTGTAAAAGAGCAGTGGACTTACCAGCATTCATGGAGGAATAGTAAAAGTAAAGTTTTGCCATAATTTATTTCGAATGTTTTTCTCTTAACAGTGAATATAACCCAAAGATACCTACTAAAGAAAGGTTAATTAGCACTCAATTTTCACCACCATTTGTAGCATAGTTCTTTTAAATAGATTCACCCGAATATACTCAAACATTGGATTGTGGACAATCAAAACGATTAGTCGGCGAGGTGTGTTTGCGATATTTTCAACTCAAAAGATTGTCGGGAACTTCAACACATATATTGGCATCCACTGACAATTGGCAGGCCAATCGATAGCCTTGTTCAAGCTCTTCATCGTCCAAAGTATCATGGTCAGCAAGATGATCACCTAACACACTTTCATCCGCGCTAAGCAATTTCACCCGACAACAACCGCAAATGCCACCGCCACCGCACACTGATTCCAATTCAATATCTTGCTCTGCTAAGGCATCCATTAATCGTACATCTCGGTCGACTTTAAGTTTTCTCTTGACGCCATTTTCATTGACTAAAGTGACGGTAAATTTCTTATGTTCGAAAAACCGATTGAATAGCATCACAAAATCTTTTCTGGAAAAACTAGAATAAATCAGCAACATACCGGACATCGAAAAAAACAGTAAAATAATTCCGGCAATAATGATCAACCCGTGATTAAAATCTCCCCTTTGACCATAATCCATAAAATGCAACATCATAAAGAAATCGAAAGTTCGCCAACTGCCAGTTCTTATTGCCTGGTATTCGCCGGTTGTCGCTGAAAAATAAATATGAGAATCGAATTCGTCGTCGTAAATTAATTGCCAGGTAGGCAATGAAATATTTCGGTTTTCGTCAGACAACTGCTCAACCAAATTGACCTGCAATAACTCACCGCCCCCTTGATAATGTCTACTGGCGATTTGTTTTATCAGTTCCTCGCCGATCACGATGGTCTTTTTGGTCTGAGTGCCGAGTAATAACACTTTGTCTTCAACCACTAGTTTAAAAACTGATTTTCCAAGCAAGGATATTTGAGAGATCTCGCTGGCCATTGGATAGTCTTTAATCAATTCAATAAAGTCTTCTGAATGGAGTATATGGTTGGTTTGATTCTTTTCGTAAATGAATCGACCGGCAACATTTTCATGGTTCATAAAACTGAAGACAATCCCACTCACAATCCACAATATCAGCTGAATGCCAACAAGCAAAGCCAGCCATTTATGTAACCTGGTAAAGCTATGTAATAAATTCATTACTGGCGATCTCCTTTGAGGCGATAAAAGAGCAACCAGGAACCGAACAACGCCATCAACATACTGACAATACTGAATAATCGAAATAACAACCCGTTGTAGCCGTCACTATCCCAAAATTCCATAATATGCAATAACCACAAAAAATCGAACGCTCGCCACAGATCGGTTCGTTTTGAGATCAACCGCCCACTTTGAGAATGGAAATAGAGAGTAGATTGTAACCAATCATCATACTGAACTTGCCATATAGGTTGTTTTCTTCCGCCTATTTCACCAGGATAGAATGGCAGAAGTTCAACCGAAGCGATGCTGGCGTCGCCGGCGTAAATTTCATTAGCCTGTCGCTCTATCACTTTGCTGGTCAGCTCAGCCTTTATTTCGCCAGTAAACGCATCAACAATGGTTATTTTTTTATTTGAACGTATTTCGTAGACTGATTGGTCAAAGTAGACTTTAAGCCTGATTGATTGAATCGGTGTGAGCTGTGCAATAATTTGCTCTGAAATGGGTAAAATTTTATTTGAATCTATCGTTTTAGGCTTTAACTCTTTTACCAAATGGTCGCCGTGGATGATATCTAAATCAACAACGGTCATATATAAGCCGCTGATTGACCAAATTAATATTTGAATACCCGCGATTAAAGCCAACCATTTGTGGGTTTTTCGTAACCAGAAAATTCTTTTCATTATTAGATGGAGCCTATGACTTCGATATCTCGAATAATAACTGATTGCTAGACAACATGGAATGAAAGCTCATTTTCATTGCGCTTTAGCAACCGATTAATACCCCTGTTCGTCAATGTAAAGCTAATCAGTCTTTATCGAAAAAGAATCTGCTTCTTTAGTAGGGAATTTAACGATATCAGACTTCTTTATGGTAAAATCGCGCCCAGTTTACTATGCTACCTTATATAACGACATTCATTAAGAGGACTATTAAAATGAAACAACCTGTTCGCGTAACAGTCACCGGCGCTGCTGGCCAAATATGCTACTCACTCCTTTTTCGTATCGCTTCTGGCGAAATGTTAGGCAGTGACCAACCGGTTATTTTGCAACTACTGGAAATCGCCCCGGCACTTAAAGTTTTAGAAGCCGTAAAAATGGAATTAAACGATTGTGCTTTCCCTCTTTTAGAAGATGTTATTTGTACTGATGATCCAAAAGTGGCTTTTACCGGCTCTGATTATGGCCTAATGGTTGGTGCCAAACCTCGTGGTCCTGGCATGGAACGCGCTGATTTATTAAAAGATAACGGCAGTATATTTAGTACATTGGGCAAAGTGATTAATGAAGTGGCTAATCCAGAGATGAAAATTGTTGTTGTTGGTAACCCAGCCAATACCAATGCATACATTCTTATGAAAAATGCTCCTAACCTTAATCCACGTAATATCACTGCTTTAATGCGTCTTGATCATAATCGTGCAATTTACCAATTGGCTGAAAAAGCTGACAAATCAATGAACACGGTTAGAAAGATGACTATTTGGGGTAATCATTCAACCACTCAGGTTCCTGATATCTCCCATACAACTATCGGCGGTGAAGCTGCGTCTAGCTTGGTTGATTCGTCTTGGGCAAATGAAGAATTTATCCCTAAAGTCGCCAAACGCGGCGCAGAAGTGATTGCGGCGCGTGGTTCATCTTCAGCGGCATCTGCAGCTAACGGCGTAATCGACCATATGAAAACCTGGGTATTAGGCACTGAAGAAGGTGATTGGGCTTCAATGGCAGTATGCTCTGATGGCTCTTACGGTATTCAAGAAGGCTTGATTTACTCTTATCCGGTCACTTGTAAAGACGGTGATTGGAGCATTGTGACCGGTTTGGATAATAGTGATTTTATCACTGGCAAAATGAAAGAATCTGAAAAAGAGCTTCAGCAAGAAGCGGAGACTTGTTCTGATTTGTATTAATCCTGGAAATAGTTAAGCTAGAAAATTGAGCGGGGCAAATATGTCCCGTTTTTTTGTGCCAATTAACAAACCACGCATCAAAATCACGATGCCATGCGTACTAAATGTTTAATTATATAGATGTTTTTTTATTTTGTTGAGGTCGGAGTAATTCTTGCCTAAACGTTGTGAAGACATGGATAAGTGTTATAGATTGGTCCTAAGATTAAAATAGTCAACGCATAAAAAACCGCCATTAAGGCGGTTTCTATTGATTAGGTTAAAGCTGAAGGTCTGAACCTATATTTTACCCTTAACAATAGGTTCAACAATGTGTTTTACTGGTGTTCGTCTTGCTGCAACTAAGGCACCATCTAGAGTTCGCCTGGCAATAGCCTTACCGGCTATAGCTCTACGGATACCGCCAACACGTTTACCTGCTGAGTCGCTAAAACCCGCTCTATGGTATGCACCGCATGTATCCACACTGACAGTTTTAGGTGCTCTTTTATTACTTCGAACTCTGGTTGCACTTTCAATATTCTGTTGCAAAGCCTGTTCAAAACTTCGTCCTAAAACCGCTTCTAATTTCATTTTTCACCTTCTGTCTCTAAACCTACATTGCTACTATACCAAAAATCTGTCTCTAATTCACTCAGTATCAATAACAGCTCACCCAGCAAATTGTTAAATGGTTGAATGATATGATAAAAATTAACCAACACAGAAGGAGATTCTAACAAATCCGGCTGATTCGAATGGATATTAAGAATACCAAGTGTTGTATCTCCTACCTCTATACTCTTTGACATAAATCCCTCTATTTCTTTCCCTGGTCCGGTGTTGAAATGATCAAATATAAAAGCGGACTGACTGGGAGTAAGATTGGTTCTGCTATTATCCTGACACTCTGCTAATAACTCATAGATATTTGGGTACCCTTGAATGGCATCATCATAATAAGCCCTTGGAGCACCGGGGAGAATAAGTGAAAGTTCAATTTCTCCATTATTTTCGTAAGGAAGACCTAATACGAAAGCATCAATATTGTCTGGAGTGGTTGCTTCTTCTTCGGTATTGGTCGATAAACTAGGCACCAACACTAAAGCGCCGTACATCTTAGAAACATCGGTCCACGACTCCTCAAAAATAAGATTTTCTTGGAGATAATCCAACTTTTCGCCTTTGCATAGGCTAGTTTCAACCGCTATCATTATATTTATACTAAGTTTTACGTCGCTCTCTAACGCGTCGAACTTTGAAACCAAAGAGAGAATATCATTTAGAACGCCTCGAATTGCTTCTTCCACCGCGAGTATTTTTTCTTTTTTCGGCTTACTGTCGGGGAACTCATGACAAAACCGACTCATCCAAAAAGCGCCTGTAAATAAATTATTAAATTCGATTAGGAGGTTTTTCGGCGGCATCGTCGCAACGGTTACTTTTATATCTTCCGCGGATGTAATTAAAGCTTCAACTTGTTTCTGTTTTTCCAAATATGTTTTACGTGACAGTTTCATATAGCCTATAAACAACAAGGTAAGAAATACCCAAAAAGACATCGCCCATGGGTTGATACCAGCTTGCTCAAAAGGCACCCAGGTAAACGGAAAAGAACTGTTAATATCATCACTCTTGACACTACCCAAAACGCCAACAGCGACGGCTCCAACCCCAACCAGTACGGATTGCCATATATCCTTAAGAAAATTCAATTTGTCGCTCCTTCAAATATTCTTTTCATATTGATAACCTTTGTTTATGACTTGGTTATTTTGTTTCAAAATAAGTTGAATTAGTGATTCGTTTTCTCTGGTGTAATCAATTTAAGTTTCGGTTGATATGTTTTAAATCTAGCCGTATCTCTGGTTACTAACGGTATACCCAAAGCTTTTGCGTGTTCACCAATATAGAAATCAGGCATAGGAGATTTCTTATCACCTTTGTTCTTTCTATACTTTTTAAAAGTACGACTAACATTAAAAGCAGCATCCAACGGGACCTCTAATATTTCAATATTAAGTAGGTCTAAAGTGTTCTTCAGCTTGGTTGATGATTCAAAATTGAAAGCTATTTCTGTAAACACGACAATATTAATTACCAGTTGATACTTTCCTGATAACTCATGAAGAATGGTTGAAGAGCATTCTCCCCACAATTTATCTGCATTAAAAATGTCTAAAAGAACGCAGGAATCGACAAAAACGTGATCTCGGCTATCCACGTGTTAATTCCAAAATTTCATTAGTAGACATTTTGCCTTTAGTAATACCTATCATTTTTTGAAAAGGGTTATAGGTGCTTTTGTTGATCAATTGAACAATGCCGTCTACCAAGACAAAATCGACATCCGTTTCACCGGGTTTAATATTCAGGAAATCTCTTATATGTTTAGGGATTGTGGCTTGGCCTTTAGAGGTAACAGTACTCATGGTTTTTCCTTATCAATATGTATTACATTAATGATTAAATAGTAATACATTGATGTAATACTGTCAATCACAAAATGTAATACACATTAGATCGATATTTCCTATGTTTCAAAAGCTTTTATTTTATCGATCATTTCGTTGAGGTTGATCTTAAAAACCTACCTTCCTCTTGGGCCTAAATCCATCATATGAGCCATAACATCTTCATCATCTGTATTTAGTGCAGCTTTTGCCGCTAAAGCTCTCACCTGATGATCTTGTGTCATTGAACTTGCCTTGTAAACATCAAGCTTGGAGTTAATTAAAAAATCATTATCCATTAATTCTATATCTCCTTTTCCATGTAATGAGTGACTATTTCAATATCGTGCGCACGACATTACAAGTTAAAACATGAGATATTGCTTACTTTTTTGAATGTTTTTTTAAAAGGTTCAACCCTTTGAAAATTGCTTTTTGTTTGCCACCATATATCAATCCCATTTCGCTCAACAAATCATCTTCTTCGGGTGAGAGATAGCCGCCTGGTAGACGCGGTTTTCGTTTTTCTTCATATTTAGCTTCCGCCTTTTGCTGGGTCTTGCTTCTTTTTACATCTGCCATTGTTACTTCTCTAATCCTGGTTATTTTGTTTCACTGGATTCCACTTTCTCGTCGATATTTTACTATTAGATTAAGTATCTCATGGTCGTGAATAGATGATTCAAGAGCCTCTTCCAACGTTCGCCGTTGCGGCAAAAGAATACCAAGCTCTTCTCTCAATACTCTTTTTACTAGTTTATCTAAATTAGGATCTATTTCATATCCGAAAAATGAGTTGATTTTGTCAAGAGTGGATCGCTTTTTTTCTATTGAGTCAGCCTTAATGAAGTAATTAGGGTTTATACCGGTTTCTTTTCGAAAAGCCTTCGAGAACGCTTTTGTTGTGACATAACCGACATCTATCGCGACATTTTGGGTTTTCATACCTTTTAACAACAACTTTTTCGCTTGTTCTATTTTAAGACGTCGAATGAAGTTTGTGGGTGTGACGCCTAATCGTTTTTTGCAGTGTCTGAACAATGTCCGTTTTGGAAATCCCAGTAACTCCGCAAATTCCATAACACCGAAATCTTTAGAGAGATAAACTTCTCTTAATGCTTCTATTGGTATATAAAAGCTAGATCGATCCTTACAGTTCTCTTTGGCTTGCACATCTAATTCAAACCCCGATTCGTATACAACAAACGAACATATATTTTCGAGAGTCAATTGATAGCCTGTCTTTAATGACTGCTCCCTGTAATATGTGGGGCTATGGCCGGTCCCTTTTTTAAAAGCAATCAAAAAACCACTTGTTGTTTTATAACCCACAGATTCAGACACTCTTTCATTTTTCATGCCCTGTATAAATAACTTTTTTGCTTCTTCAATTCTAAAGCGACAGATGAAATTTGAAGGTGTGGTATTCAGGTGTTTTTTACACAGCCTATGCAAAGTTCTTTCTTTAAATTTCGTCAACACTGCTAGTTTCGGAACGTCAAAACTACAAGAGGTATAATTTTCCCTGACAATCATCAACAGACTGTTTTTCAATTGATGCCTTTCTAAACGGTTATATTTCATGTCAATTCAATTCCTGTAATGTTGGCTAGGGGTGATTTTGTTTTAAAATAGACTGGACTCACCGCTGGTGATCGTCCCAGTTAATCTCTTCTATTTCAACATACTTGAGTTCGTCGAGTTTATTAATAATCGATCTCAATATCGTGGCCTGTTTCCTATCTTGAATTTCTATAATTTGAAGACTTAATATCTCCGACCAAATCAGCCAACTCACCTTTGACAAAATGAGTTGCACTGCTGGCTGTGTAAAGATTTGACTTTAACTTCTTATAATCTGATTTTCTATTGATTGAAGACTCAATCATATTTGATGCGCTCGACAAGCATTTTTCAGCAATCTCTAGCAATTGATAAGCTTCATCAATCTCAGGGAAATGACCTGGCTTGATAAAGTTTTCTATTTTTCGCTGAGTGCTCATTTATTTCCTATACACCATAAAATGGTTCTTTACTCGACTCAGTTGCGAACATTTCTCTCAAGGGTCTTCAGTAATTGAGTTCCCTTAAGTTGGCTATTTGCGGCGACAACCGTCCCTTCTGGGGACACCAAAATAGTTTTTGGGATTTCATAAACATCGAATATCTTGGCTACTTCCCCTTTATAACCCTCTATTTCATATACTTGTATCCAGCCAGGCGAACCCTCAACGGCTAAATACCTTTCCAACTCTTGTTTAGGTTCGGTCAAACGAAATACTGACAATTTCAAGGTTCTTTGACTGAAAGCGCACATACGCTTCTTTTAAATATGGCATTTCCTTTAAACACGGAGAGCACCATGTTGCCCAAAAATCAATCAACAAATATTTTCCTGCAAGAGACTTACGAGTAACAATTTCATGGTTTGAATTCAACGGATTCAATTCAAAGTGAGGTAGCTGATTGCCGACAGCCAGTTTTCGGTCTCGACCATATGATTCTGAGAACCGTTCTAGTTGAGAAACACTGAGCAGCTTAGCCAACCGTTTACGATAGAAATCGAAACGACCATGAACGTCCTCATCGGCAAGGTCGGCTAGCAATGATTTTAGAAAAACAGTATGAGCGCTCCGATTGGGGTTCTTAGAGAAAAATGCATTTAATGTTTCGCTTTTATCGTTTACAAGAAAATTGGCTATATCAACATCGGACAATTCTTTTTGTTCTAGTGAACGGTAAATAGCAGATCTAAAAATTTCAGAACGAATATTCCAAACAGGCGAGTTGAAAGGAATTTCCCTGATTGCATCTTTTGCAAACCGTTTATGTTTCGGATGATTGAGTACACCGTTGATTAAGTACAGATATCTTTGCAATCCAGAAGATTTCGCTAGACGAGTTTCTAGGTCCTTTTTCTTTCCTTCTTTGAATGGTTGAAGACCATTTGAATTAACGTTACGCATTTCGAAAGTATCTAGCGCTTCGCCCAGCATCGCAAAGGATTCTCTTAGTAATGAGAAAAACTCGCCAGCCTTACATACAATATACAACACACCAGGTGCATTTTCGAATTTCATTTTTTTTGTTTTTTATCGAGAACACATTGTTTGCAACCAGGACCATTAATGATCGCCAAAGGCTTTTTTTGAAAATCACCGTGTTTTTTGCAAGTAATGATCACCTCTTTAAATCTGTTAGCGTAATTAACCTTGCCATACGAGTATTTTCGTCCATGGATACTTTTGGCGAGAGTAATAAACTCTGATTGAAGTAAAGCGGTTCTGCATAATTGGCATCCAACTCCCTTTAAATGCCTTTCTGGATTAACTGAGAAAGTACCGTGTGCCTTGCACCGGACGGAAACCACTGTCCGTGAGTTTTCATAAAGTGTTTGGGAGTAATCAAATTTGACTCCGTGCACCGATTTTGCGTGCTGAACGAATTTTTTTGTGGACCATGCACCATCGGGGCGGCATTTGGGACATCCTGCACCCTGTATATGAGCGGCAGGTGTTTGTTTAAATACGCCGTGTGATTTGCAGGTTATTTCGACTTTGGTGCGACTATTTATGTATTTAGTTGAAGCGAAGCTGTATCTCTTGCCGTGAATAGCCCGGGCTTTTTTTATAAAACATTCAACTGTTGCAGGTGCTTGACGTTTTCGGCATTTAGGGCATCCGGCACCGCTCATGTGATCGCACGCTCTTTGGCTGAACACACCATGTATTCGACATTTTATAAACACGTCTTTTCGTGCACCAACGTAGTTGGTATCACTGTAATCGTATACTGCTCCATGAACACTTTGAGCACGCTGCAAAAACATCTCTTTAG
>CAZOBX010000127.1:0-3104 GCA_964578045.1 uncultured Kangiella sp.
CCATCAAATCTTCAGCCGCAATACCCTCATGATTTATTGAGACGAATAATGACCGTTTATCGGTCGAAGTTATGGAGTCTATTTTAAATCGGGGTGTCTGTTATTGTTTTCTGTTATTGTTTCTTAGTGAATGTCCACAACTATCTTCATGATTCTTTTCCTTAAAACAAGACAAAAAAACTAATAGTCACCATCGAAATTAAAATCAGAGGCCAGTAAATTAGTTTTGGTAATAACGAATCGTTACGAAAGAATCGGCTGTACCAACGATCATTTTGGTGATAAACATGACTGGTCACTACCAATAACACCATAACGACGTACATGACTAAATAAAAATATTCGATATACACAATGCCTTGAGAAGGGAATTTTGTGCGAATGTTAACGTGGGAAATCACTACTACAAAAAACAGAGCGGAAACTGATCCGATCACAGCCATTTGTGAAAACCCACTTAATGTTAATCTATCTCTGTCGTGACTAAGGTTGAACAAAATTGCAAACAGCAAAGCTGCCACTGTGAGCATCGGGATAAGGTGAACGACAAAAGCGTTGGCGAATTTGCGTTTTAATACGACGTTAAAGTGTAACTCAGGTACAATACCAGACGATTTTTCCATAAAGCCAAAACTTGTCTGGTAAGCGTTCATCTTATAATCGAAAAAAGTTTCGTTGATCTCCCAGTTGCCAAGCAATATCTGATCATCAAGTCCAAAAGAAACGCCAGGACTTGTCGATGGATAACTGCTTAATTCCGGGATCAATAGCGTTTTTCCAGAAAAATCGGTCGAAAGAATACGCAACCAAACTGTTTTATGGTCAAGCGGGTATTTAGAATAGTCAAAAGGTTGTCTGACGGTTACTTCAAAATACCAACCGTAGGTAATATTGCCATCCTGTTTTTCGGTATATTTTAATTCGGGCAATGATGTTCCGTGGATTTCTTCTGGAAAGTACACACCAGGCTTTTCGATTTTCATATCACTTGGGTAGGTCTGCCATATATAACCATTGAGATAAACATCGTTGGCGGAGACAAAACTCAATGACTGTAGATAAACTCCAGTAGGCACTTCCAGATAGGTTCCCTGTTGATATAGATCCGCTTGTTTCAGTTTTAACAATAAATCTGCGCGCGCGGCCGACTCTGAAACCAACTGGTTTTGATTTGGCTGATAATCACCATCAACCTTAAGCCACATCAAACCAATCAAAAAGACTAAGAGTAATGAGGCCATGGTCACGGTCAACCAATACCTGCTATATTGTGACGGATTTAGGTTAGTTGTAAGCGCCTTATCGTCTTGATTTTCCATATTCGGTTCTCGTTTTTATTAGGGGTATATTCAAGATCTAAACCTATGCAGAATTACGTTATTTGTAACTATGCGCCGAGTTACACTCCCCGTAAGATATTTAGGAAAAAACATTTTAAACAGTCAGTTTATAGCCAATATCCCACACAAGCAACCGTCGTTCAACTAAAGAAGCCAACGCAAAATAGATATCTCTCAAAAGATTGTCCATATCGTGACTGTCAACAATTGTTTTTCGTTTAATGCTTCTTGTTTTGAATCATAATCTTTCAATGAACGCTGATATCGAAAGTCTTTGCCCACTGTAATAAGCGTTTTTACATAGCTCGAATTTCCTAAGATATTTACCTGCATTCCTTTCAGCGCCATAATATCACCGCCATGCAACACTCCATTCTTACACTCGACTTTTCCCCGGCAGCATACATGAGCAGAGGAATTCTTCAGGGTCAAGTCTTGCATCGTGCAAATCACTCAAATGCACGTTACAAGACTTGACACCATTTACTTGCAATTATCAAAACTCAAAAAGGTTACGCGCTTAATGACATTGCACGTGAGTATCTTAGGGACATTGATAGCCTGGTTGCGGATCGGATTGGCGCTAAAAAAATGGAAATTTTGCGATCAATTTTATTATCTGATTGGGGAGAGAAAGGCAGTGGCTAATTTTCTAAAGGGTTGCAGACTGTCTGAGCCGTCCCCGTTCGTCGCTATCCCATATTCGATATAACTGGCGGGAATTCTTAAACCCACATTCAGATGCAATTTGTTTGATTGACATCTTTGGATTGTGTTTAAGATGTTTTATGAGTTCTACCCGCATTTTATTTTTATAAGTTATTATAGATATTCCACAGGCATTTTTAAAAACACGCATTAAATTACGTTCACTCATGTTAACCATAGAGGCTAGTTTCTGATTAGAATAATTTTCAGATAAATTTGAACAAATAATATCCTGCACCTGATGAACTTTAGGATCAAAATGAGTTTTGTAATCTAAATAATGACTGATCTGTTTTTCATCTCCGCAGCGTCGAATATATACCACCATCTCTCTTGCTACTTTTGATGTAATTATAGGTCCATAGGCCTCTTCAATCAGTGATAATGCCAAATCAACACCGGATGTCATGCCCGCACTGGTGAGCACATTGCCATCTTTGACAAACACTCGATTATCCAAAACCTGAAGCTTAGGGTAGGTTTTCTTGACATAATCCAGGCATTTCCAATGGGAGGTGCAGTTTTTACCATCCAGAATTCCGGCGTCTGCCAGTATAAGTGTGCCTGAGCATATGGAGCAAACCGTCGCACCACAATCATATTGACGACGAATCCACTCACCAATTAACAAGTTATCTTTGGACTTACCACTTTGTATATATTTTTTGAAATCAATTCCTGCAACAAAAAGTATATCAGTAGGCGCCAATCGCACAGTTGATATATGTTTTAGAGAGCAAAACTCCAACCCCTGCTCACTACGTATTTTGTCTGAAATAGACACATAATGTAATTTATATTCATCATCAACACGAGAATCAACTTCATAAAAAGCCTGGCACGGCCCTGCTAAATCAAGGATGTGAATATCCGGATGGATGAAAAAATAGACATTAATTACTTTTTTCATAAGTACTTATACAAAGCCTATAAATCAAAAGTTAAAATATGACAACTATTTACACTAAATAAAACAATTTCTTACAGTTAATTAATCTTGGCTATTTTTTGGATGATGGCTGATTATGTCACAACTATGTCCTACCTTGTATCGAA
>CAZOBX010000127.1:3114-14211 GCA_964578045.1 uncultured Kangiella sp.
TAGCATTAAAAAGTCCTTAATTCTGAATACCGTGTGACTCAATTAATCTATTTCTTCAGGTATAAAAATATGACCAAAATCCAACTGGCTAGTTTAATAACTTTAGCAATAATTAGCCTTAATCTAAGTTCCGCTCCCTGGTCTCCCGATGGCACAAAAATCGCCTACAGTTATATTGGCAACCCGGAAAATATTTATATCGTCGATGCCGATGGAAAAAATAAAATTGAACTTGTGGTACGAAGCGAACGGGACTTTCGTCCAGAATGGTCACCCGATGGCAAGCATATATTGTTTACGTCGGTACTAAATAATGATGGACATGTTATTTCACAAATAAATATAGATGGTAGTGACTTAAAACAGTTATCAAAGGCTTCACAGTATGCTGGTGATGCAGATCATTCACCTGATGGTAAGCAAATTGTATATTTCACTGATAAACCACTGCCACGCGATTTGTATTTGTTAGATTTAGTCGATGGAAAAACAACACGACTAACAGCGACATCAGATATTCAAGAAACAAGTCCTCGTTGGTCATTTGATGGCAAATCAATTATTTACGTAGGTAAAAAGAATGAAGAGAGTGCCGAAAGTGATATCTGGCTACTGGATTTAGCCTCTAATAAAAAAGCTAATTTAACTGACACTAAGGTTCTGGGTGAATTTCATCCTACTCTGTCCCACAATGGACAATTCGCAGCTTATATCCAGGTTGATGAAGGTGATTTTCAATTGGTTGTACTGGAAATAAAAACGGGATCAAAATCCATTATTCTGTCCGGTGAAGGCTTTGCACTGCTGTCACCTAACTTTTCACCAGACGATAATTGGATCTCCTTCACTAAAACTGATTTTTCCGAAAAAAATCAACAACTACCTGTTATTGCAAAAATAGAAATTAAAACCGGAAATGTGCTAAAAATTATACAAGGGCATTATGACGATTAACTCTATTGTATTTATATGTCTGGTACTTTCAACTTGTAGACGACATATCGAATTACAGTTCTAAAATGGGGGGATAATGCAACAATTTTTAGCGCTTAGCTGGTTAGTGATAGTCGTCCAACTTTATTATCTTAATGACGGAGCGAGAAGGGTTTCTGCAATAATTTTTACAGCATTGGATTCCGAAAAAAACCTTAAGAGGGTAACTACAGGTAATATTGGCAATCGTATGAAAGCGCTGAACTCTAAGTCAATTTATACACCAAAATGGTCTCCCGATGGCAAACAATTGGTTTATCAGCAACGTGAACATGATAAATGGTCACTTCATATCATTGATGGTGATGGAAAGGGTCATCAACAAATTTTTAATATGGAAGCTAAAGAGCCTCACTGGTCTCCGGACGGAGAAAATATTCTATTTCAGTCAGGTAAATCAGGGAATTGGAAACTATATATAATCAACCTGGCGACTCGCCATGTAGATCAGTTAACAGTTGGTCCCCATGATGATATACAAGGGATCTGGTCCCCTGATGGACGTACCATTGCCTTTCTTTCCAACAGGACAGGCGAATACAGTATACACCTACTTGAACTAAAAACAGGAGAGATACAGCTGCTTGATGTGGCTCTTTCTAGGGACGCCTGGTTTCGAATGTCCTGGTCACCCGACAATAGTAAAATTGCTTTCACTGGTAGAATGAAATCCGACACCCACCCTAACCAGGAGGGAACCTTTATTTATACGCTGGATATTTCAACCTGTGAATTGAATCGCATCACTGAACAATTGGCTTTTTATGGAAATGTAAACTGGTCGCCTGATGGAAAGTGGATGGTCTTTGATGGCCCGTCACATGGAAAAAATGAATCTGGCAATGGTCAGTGGGAAATTTTCAGAGTGGATATTGACGGTAATAATCTTCAACAGTTAACCAGCAGCCGATACAATATTTGGGGACCAAATATTTCACCTGATTCTAATTTTATAGCTGTATCGCGTGGCTTTGATGATCTGTATGAAATTTATATACATGATTTAGTCAAAGGTAAAACGAATCGCATTACTCATGATGTATTTGAATGAGCCATTACCCCTTGATGTACTCATTAATATCTGCATCCACGTCAATTTTACCTTCTTCAGCTAGCTGTAAAACTGCTGAAGTTGTGAATTGTTTGGTGATTGAACCAATACGAAAAATGTGTTCAGGGTTCATTTTGACATTGAGCAATTCATCAAATTGTTTGCTGGTGCTTTTTGCTTGACAATGAGATGTAAATATAAACAGCCACAATAATAAGTTATAATATTTTTTCATCATTTATCTCTTTCATATTAGTTATCTTAATAGAAAAATTAACTGCGCATAGTGTTGCTAGTCAATAATAGAAGTTTGTGGACAAAGTATTATTGACTAGCAGCTCTTTTAATTTATTTAAAAGTTCATACAGGCAGCGAAAACAAGTCACCTTAAACCACAATAATTTCAGGTATCATCAATTGAATAAATTCTTATCGCGGTTTTTCAGCTTTTTGTAATTTTTCTGTAAATAGATCTCAGATTGACTATTTACTGACTCGTTTGTATCCGCTGTAACTTAGTTTATTTTCCATCACTTAACTTTTAGATCAGCGACTTTTCTATTTAATAATTGGACTGCTGGTTGGCCTCCCAACTCTATACCATGAACCGATATTTTATTGATCGCGCCGTCTTTTGGGTCATACACTGAAATAAATGCTGAGCGCGAATATTGCACTCCACACCGTTTATCTCCTCCCGCTTGTTCGCCCGCAATTAGCGCCAACATTAAACGCTCCGATAATGAACTATCTCTATTCTTGTTGAATGTATCAAAAGCGTTTTTTACTACTTCTTCACTAACCAATATATTACCTAATACCGCGAAATCTTTAGCAATCTTTGAACCATTCCACCCTTTTATACTTGTTCCTGAATGGACCAAAGGAAGCGTTTTTTGATTTAATATTACAACGCCATATTGTTGCCTTTCAGGTTTAAATTCAGGGTCGCGTAATGCACTAATAATCTCAATTGGGGTAGCATCTTTTTCCATTAGACCGACTCCCTTCATCCTCGCAAAATAGTTACTAGCTGCCTGTACAACAATAGCCCCTTTACCAGGCACAATTGATGCGATGCCCTGGACGTCGAATGTACAGGAAGCTCCTACAATTCCAATCTCACCGGTAGAACGGTCGACGGCGACAACCGACCAAGTCGCATATGCATTTGAAGTGAGCAATGAAGCAAATACTGTAATCAATAAAAAACTGAATTTTTTCATAACGTGTTTCCTTGTATTAAATGAATTTAAGCGATTCTCTTTAATCTAAAAAGATTGGCGACCTTACGACAAAGCAATATTTATGCCGGTATTATTTCGCAGTGTAAACGGGAGAAAAAATTAATTAAAATGAATTGTGTCTATTATTATAATAAATTAGCTAACGTTTGGCGTAATTAGCCAAGTTAGAGGATGTACAACACCGCTTGATTTAGGCATCAACAAAAATAAAAGAGTGTGTAGGCCAGAAGGGATAATAATCCCGAACAATAAGATGAAGCTCTCCTTGCACAACCTCGAGCGCTACAAAAGGGAGTAGCACTCCATTTTAGCATCTTTGCACCATTGCTTATATTTAGAAGAAACGGCAGTACTGGGTCTAGGTTTATTTTAATGATTCTAGCTTTCTAAGGTTATTTTCGAGGGGATGTGCGCGAAACCCCATTATTCAAATCAGTCACATGCATGCTTCAAGACTTGCCCCTGATGAACCTCTTTATGTCAAAACCGGCTTGCCCCCAATATTTTTGGCATTGAAGGCAATGAACTAAAAAAACACGGTAGCTACTGCTATCATAGTACTTTGCTATTCCCATTTGATTTCTTTATCCTCTGAGATCGATGTTTGAATATGTAACTCATTAGATTGAATGAGCACTTTTGTTTGCTTAGTGACTCTGGCGAACAAGTCATCACCACTACGATTATCTTCATTGTTAATTCCTACCTAGGCATTCCTACCAGATTTTTTTGCGGCATAAAGACAATGAGCCGCTAAGTCTACAACCTTTGTCCATTCCAAAAGTTCTGGTTCCTCTTCAACAAAAGGGAAACACGCAAAACCAATTGAGCAAGTTTTTTTAAGAAATTGGCCATCTCCAATATCAAACTCATGATTTTCCATCGCAATTCTTAATCGCTCAGCCAAATTCGATACATCGGTACGGTCTATAAATCTGGCAATAATTAAAAACTCCTCCCCTCCCCACCGAACAAGATAATCATCTAGCCAGCATTTTACATTGCCAAATCTCCGTTTTCCAGTTATAACCGCTGTATTTCTCAAGAATGTATTCTTTAATCTTATCTTTTGATTTACGAATATAAACGTTTTCAGCGTTCATACGATCACTGATACTTGAGTGCAAATCAGGATCCGATGGAACCGATCGGTTTTCCTCTTTACTTCCTAAATTAGCCGGACGATCGCCAATCGACCAATGGGCGAGTCCTAATGGGTCGGCATATACTTGAGGAAGGCGCTCACCAAAAAGATCATGTTTTTCTAATAGCTTAAGCATCCAATTTAACGATAAACCAGCCAGATCATTTGAATCCTCATATCCGCCACCTATATCGGCATGGGCGCCAGGGAACCATACTTGATGTAGCTGGGTTCGATTCGGATCATAGGGCTTATTAACAAGGACCTGGCGGAACTTGGAACGTTTTTCGTCCAATGAAACTGCGTGAGCAATTTCTTCGATTACTGGATACGGCTGTATTTTATATCTATCTCCTTTTTTCCGATCATCACATTCTTCGTATAGATCATATTCTTTAAAGGAGGAACCTGGTACGGTATCCCACAAACCAAGAAACCTTATTGTTGCAGGTCTGCTGTTGATGCCATGTTGTAGCATTTTGTCTGCAAATGGATGAGGTTGGCCCGTTTGCCAATTTTTCCATTCTTCTTTAAAGAGATCGCGCTCCGCTTTGGTTAGGTCCCAGATATCTTCCGCTTGCGAGGTTAACTGAGCCAACGCATCTTTTTGAGATTGCTTGTCTTTACCTTTAGCAAATTCTGGCAATCCATTGTAGGAAACCATACCGGCAAGTGATCTTGCCTGCAGAGCACCTCGACTAAATCCAAATATGAAGACTTTATCACCCATTTTGTAGTGGCGAGCTAGAAACTTATAGCCCTCCAAAATTCGCGGTTTCATTCCATAACCAAATGCCCCGCCGGTAATTGGGGTTGAACTACTTCCGACGCCATCTATATAAAAGCTCAAAACTTCAGGATCTTCTTGTACGGCAACTAGTTCGAAGAGTTTACGAACGTTTGTTCGAGAGCTCCAATTATTGGCAGTACCATCGAAAAAGATAAGAATACTTTTGGGCTTTCCATCGAACTTGACCCGGTAAAATTCCGGATTAGGCGCCGATTGAGTGATGGGTTTTGTCGAACATCCTGCAATCAAAATTGTAACAATTGAAAATAAAATTATCAGTGTTTTACGACATATTGGTTTGCAATAAAACCAGTGCTTTGAACCATATAGTATTACCATGCTATTCCCCTCAATTTATTTATTTTGCTAGGTCAACGTAATTTTCAATTATCTGTTTTAAAGTAAGTTCTATCAGCGCCAAGATAGTTATTTATAAAGCAATTCCGGGATTCTCTAGGGTCAAGTCTTGCATCGTGCAAATCACTCACATGCACGTTGCTAGACTTGACTCCATTTACTTCACTAATATCATATTACTATTAAGTCTCAATACCTGCTTGTTGTGCTATGTTCAATTTTCCATCCCTTTGAAGAATGAATAAGTGTATCTTCTGCTTTAACAGGGCCTTTGTTGTCCATTGTGTTGAATTTCTTTATGAAAAGGCGCTTCGAATTAATGTCTTTAGAGGAAGTGATTTCCAAATACATCTTCAGTTTATCAATGTAATCTTGCTTCACAATAGCCCCAAAAGCAGGTTTATAAGATATAGAACTAATGAAATGTTTATCTAGATCCAGGTTCTCAAGAACAGTTGGTAAATTTTTCATTCGTGCAATAAAATCTGGATTTGAGTAGTTTCTCTCTAGTTTTTCCTGTGCTCTTTCGAAATCTTTTATGATTAATGTAAGATCAGATCTGAAATTATTGTAATCTTTAGTATCAACTTCACGTTTAGCTTTATACTTCGGAATGCTAATTGCTTTTAAGTTCATTCCACCATAATCGGGATTCGCAACAATTACAACTGGGCTATTTGGATCTCGAGTACAAATGGCTTTTTCAGAGCCTAGAGTTATTCCGTCTTTAATGTTCTTTTTACACGATGCACCATCAATTTGAATGGTCTTCAGTGTAACTGAAAAAGGTTTTTCAATTCCGGGCGTAAACATTATTTCGTATGTGAATTTCCTAGGATTATCTGAAAGTGTGACTGCGTGCGACACGAATCCTCGATTGTTTTTCATGCAATCCGACCAAGCAGATACGATAGCTTCGTTAATTGTTTCGACTACTATTTTGAACTTTCTCTTTGATTGATATTGGTTGTAACTACTTTTGCAAAACCATTTACTGTCTCTTTTTGCACTTTCTCTAGATTTGTTTAGTCCTGCAGTAAATCCAGCGTAGCCTATGTTTCCTCCATCTGCAGAACCTTTTTGGTTTTCTGACACTGCATCAGCACAGTGAATATCTTTCACTAATTGGTAACTAGCTCTGTCGTCGAGCATGGAATATTTGTCGCTAATTCCATTTGCTAATATTGCACCACAGAATGGGTTTGCTGAGACAGAACTCGCTATGGTCCAAATTAAGCATATCGATAATATCTTCTTGAAATGTGTGTTAATCATATCTTCTCCTTTAATTATTGAAATGAACTAAATGACTTTACGGGACAGGTCATTCATCGTGCGTTAATTATCAGTCGATAGCGCCACTGTTCGGATAATATTTCAATAGAAATTCTCCAGAACAAATCTTTAATAGCCAGGCAACAGGATTATTTTCACTTAAGGAATTCGCATCTCAGTCTACTTCATTGTCATTTGCAGAATCGCCAAGCAGTCTAAATCGTTCTTTCTTGTTAGTCACGAATGGAAGCACTCGGCTCGCAACAAGCCAAGCGACACCAAAGAAACCCAGCGCTGCAGACTCTCCATAAAATGTAATTCGATTACACCAGGAGCTTATCATGCCCTTCGTAAAATGGTCGATCATGAGAATTCCAATTGAAGCAATAATTCCGAACATACAGATTTTATAAATTCTAATACGTATTGCTGCTTCCTTATGTTTCTTTTGCGAAGCTCTACCTAGAAACGTTTTACAAAAATAGGCGAGTACGAGGAACATTGTCGCCGCTGAAACTGCATGAACTCCTGGGAGGATTTCAGTATGCACATCACATTTACACGGGAATAAAGCAACACCAATCGCAGCAACCGCTGCGAGCTTGCTTAACTTCATGTCAGTGTCCGAATATCCATTATAGGAAAATAGAAGTGCTGAAATAGCGAAAAGAAAACCGACAAATATATCTCTAGCCCAAAAACCCTCATGATAAGAAGCGCTAATCGATTCAATGGAGTTTCCCGTCAAATAGCCCGAAAAACCAGCAAGGGATATTGCAATGAATCCGACTAAAAACTTGATCGTATGATGATTTATTTCATTACGTTTCTTCTTGATTTCCATCACTCTCTCCTTGTTTTATATTTTATTAACCAGTCACTGTGAATCACTATGCTTTACCTTCTTTTCTTATTTCTAACAAAAAGATATTTCAAACAGTCACTACATAGTCAATATCCCACCTGAACAACGGTCATTCACCTAAAGAAGCCAACGCAAACTAGATATCTCTCAAAAAATTGTAAGAGATTGTCCATATGGCGACTGTTTACAATTACTTCTTTATCAAATAGTTGTGGGGAGGCGACAAGACCTACCCCCACTAGTTTTCTGGATTCATAATAGCTAAAATTGTTTTCGGGCCAATGATACCATCTGCAGTAAGGCCTTCATTTGTTTGGAATGACTTAACTAATTTTAAACCATCCTTGGACAAAACTATGCGAGACTGTGTTGGATCATAAACACTGAAATTCTCGACAAAATAATCACCCGGTTGACCTTTAGATTTAATAGCCACTTCCAATAAATCATAGAAACGATAAACAATAGTTTCCTCGCTATTATGAATATTAGCTACATCAGAGATAGCCAGTTGATAATAGTCATTTATCAACTGTGTTGAAGGTAGACCGATAGACTCCTTCTGCTGAATTTCGAGAACTAGGCCTTGTACTTTTGTGTTGCCAGCTGAAGCCAATTCTTCAAGCCATAAAGAATCGTCAGCCGTAAACTTACCACTTTTGATATGCTTCAGATCTTGGCGCTCTAAAACGCTAGCCTCAAATAATTCTGTTGAATGACCTGCCATTTTTTGTAGAGTTCGCCGATTAATTTTTCCATCAGGAATTAACCCATTAATATTTTGGTACGCCCTTAATGCTCTTGAAAAATCGCTGCTAATAATGTTTTTATTCAAGTCAGAAAAAACGAATCCAGAAAACCCCAAAGCACTGGCAGTATCTCTAATTGCTATTCTTCGGGAAACTCTAGCTGATTCTACGTCGTAAGCTTTAATCTTCTCTGAATAGTCAAATGAAAGTAGTGCAGAAGTTTCAACAACATCAGCAAATGAACTTATGTTTGCTATAAGATTGTGTGTTGTTAACCAGTTTTTTGCAGGAATAACTGACACCCATGTATTATCATTTGTTTCCAATTCGACAAGTTCAGGTTTATCACAAGAAATATCCTCCTTGTAAGGTAAATATTTGGGAGAACGCGGTTCTACTAGTATAATTCTACTAATGCAATTTACTGGTGATTGTAACGTCAAATCACCATTCTTATCGGTACTCCCCAAATTTTTTTCGAGCTGCCTACCATGCAATATCTGAACATAGCTACGCACGCCAACCCCCTTGTCTTTAGAGCGTACCTGGATAAGGCTAATTTCTTCGTTAATTTGAGCGAAACTTGTCGAAGACAATGTAAGAGCCAAGAGAATTGGGAGCGCTTTAGTTAAGCCCTCCCCAAGATTATTAATGTTATTTATAACTTTCATAGCAAAGACACCTTCTTTCTAAACAAAAAGAACCAGCGTAAAATTATCAAACTCGGTAAGGCCAAAAATAATAACATAAGAATTATCGTTTCATGAATTATAAGAAAAGTACTAAATCCAGGTTCAATAAAAACCATTCCAACATTGGAGTCCTTCACTCTCAGATGTGGAAAGGAATCATTCCCTTGTATATCCGCTGATAATTTTACAGCTACGCCGGGTAACAAGTTTTTAAAAGTAAAAATAACGCCTACATTATCTTCTTCACTTTCCTTTAAGGGTGTCATACCTGGCGCACGAACTATGGCTTTGGGGTTAGTAAATTCCAAATTATAATTCGTACTGGTCATCTGAATTACAAGCCCCTTAAAATTTGTGCTGCTGGTGAGGTTAGTTAAAGTTACTTCGTAATTACCTGATTTTTCAGATGTTGGTTTAACATAGACCGTTTCTTGCATAACTACAGGTGCATTAGTGATACTTTTCACTATGCTGGTTATACCTAAACCAATAATAGCAATCATGACAGTTATCACGTATGGAAAATCAGCTTCAGTGATCAATGCATGAAAAACTTTGAAGAAACCAGCGTCTTTGTTAGTGTCTTTTTCTTGCTCTAAAGCCATTTTATCCTCTTTACCGTCTTCTCTCGTTTCCTGCCTAGAGTAGGAATTATCATCTTGTATTTCATGCAACCTATTAGAGATTATAGCCATTCCATGCTGAGTTATGGGATTTCTAAACTTCATGAAGTTAACACGATGTTCGACCACAGTTGGGTCAATGTTCGATTTACCGTTGGAAGTTTGAGTTGCTTTGGTAATTTGACGCAAGAACATCAAGACCTCTCCACGTTCATAGAGTTTAAAAACACTAAGTCCTTTAGCACTTTCTTTGCGATATTCACTCTTGATATCACTCCATCCAGTTACAGGTGTTACGTTAAAAACGAAAGTCTTTTTTACTTCTTTTACAATATAAGATGCGTGAGTTGCCAGTCCGCCGCCTAAGGAGTGACCGGTCATATAGAACTGAAAGTCACGGTGCTTTTCTTTGAGCTCTGCAAAGTGGTCAGGTATGCGTTTCTTCACCTGATCGTACTGATCGAAAAAGTAGAATGAAGGAATCCACTTAAAAAACCAATGTAGATTAGCTACCCAAGAATGAGGAGACCAAATAACGGTTCCTCTAAAAGTGAAGATCGCCATCTTTTTGCCTTCGTTTATCCAGACACGATAGAGTAGTTTCCAGGAGTTGTATTTTGGTTGTACGGTTTCAGAAATCTTCCAACCTTGCTTTATCAGCTTTTCTTCAAGTTCTTTATATTCTGATTTATCCTTTTCTCTATCTTTATCTAAATAAATAATTCGACTTAATAAGGCGCAGACGTAGTACATGGAAGTGTCAGAACATGACGATCCTCTATGTTCAAAATTTTGATATAATAAATCACTGACTGCTTCGACTCTAACATCATCTCTAATTAACACTTCCTCTTGGTCTTGGAATCGAAGCCAGTGCCAAACGGTCAGTAAGATGATGATCAAGGCGTTGATACCTAACCAGCCAAATATCATGTCAGAAGTTATCCACGTTGGCCAGACCTTGGTGATAGTTGCTTCAATCTCAGAAAAATAATATGTGTATGCTAGCGCAGCCAAAATTATGATAAAGAACCCATAAAAACGGTCCTGAATTCGGAATACGCTTTTATCTGATGGTTGAGATATTCCCCTGCTATCATTGTTTGAACTGCTGTTCATAATTAACTCCTTATAGCTAATCCGCGGATTAATTTCAGGGTTGTACTTTCATTTAATCAAATAGAACTGGTACTAATAATTAATATTCGAATGCTAACGAGTTTCCTCGCAATAGTTTATTTTCGACATGGATGTCAATGAAACGTGATTTAATAACTTTCAATTACTCTGACCTTTGATTCTATAACAATG
>CAZOBX010000127.1:14221-15955 GCA_964578045.1 uncultured Kangiella sp.
ATGACTTTAAATGTATTCCCTTGTTTGCTTATTGTTTTTATTTATTTTGTCTTATTTTTTCATTTTTCTATTAGTGAAAAAGATCAAATGCTCATTAATACCCATAGGTACTCTTTAGAATAAATCATTCAATCCCGTTTAATTCTTAGCTATAACTATTAAATTAAAAATTGATTCTTATAAATATAAATAAAAAACATAATATTATCCAATTTCGTGAATATTAATGACTAAATATCTAAACCATCTTCTGATGGTAATTCTAATAATGAAATAGATTGAACTGCATTACCTGCTATCCCTTTAATTGACCCATACATGTCAGTCGTATTTAGCAATACCTTATCAATTTGTTTTTCCCGCTTCTTCCATATGCTTCGCATTGAACGCTGTTCAGACTCAAGATCGGTTTTCATTTGGGTGAAACCTTCTACTATAGCTTCTATTTGTAGTTTGAATTCATTGCTTGTTAGAAAGTCATATAGCATGCCCATCTTATCGCCTTTGTTTTCCTGAGTAACAATTGCTGTGCTAATTTTTATGATTGACTCACGCAAAACAGTACACAGTCCTTTGAATTCGTCAAAAGAACAAATCCAAACACCATCTTTTAGACCAAGACGATCCATATCGGTCGGCATTACTTCCGTTACCAATACGCCTATATTTGCATTCTTTTCACGAATATCCGATTTGAACTTTTCAATCCAACTTTGCTGAAATACCTTAGTTCGTTTACTTTCGTAGTAAATAGTCCCACAATTCTGACGAGTGCGAGTGTGGACTATTTGTAAACAATCAGCCCCTCGCTCGCCTTTTTTTATCTCCTGAATGACATCTAATGGAAATTTTTCAGCCAGCCATTCTTCAATCGCCAGCTCTTGCACTTCACCCTGTGTCTGCATTGAACCTTGCTCTTGTTTTCTTTTCATTTCCTCAGTTAGCTTCTTTTGATCTTCTAACTGCTTTAAAATCTCTTTTAACTTAAGCTCGTTTTTATCGCTTTCATCTTTTTGAATCTTCGCTTTTTCTTCGATTAATTTCTTATTGAGTTCTTTTGCAGATTCAGCCTTAATTAATTCTTCTAGCTCGTCTTTTTCCCGTTTAATTTTTTCAAGTTCGACAGAAGTTTTATTAAGTTCTTTTATTTTATTGGATTTTTCATCTAAATCTTGGCGCATAGAATTCAGCGCATCCGATTGTTCCTCTTCTGCCTCTGCCTTAAGTTTTTTCTTTAATGCAAGCTCTCTTTGCTTAACTTCATCATTGACGAGTTTAGTAATTTCTTCTTGTTGTTGGAATTTATCAACTTCTAGCTTCTTTCGATCCTCCTCCAGCCTTGATGCTTGACTTTCGTACTTTTCTTTTTCTTTGGCTAATTCATCTCTATATTGCTTTTTAAGTTGTTGATCAACTTGATGATACAAAATATCATTCACGTCAATTTCTTCGCCACACTTTGGGCAATTTATTTTGCTTTTTTCCTGGCTCATATTTTATTCCGATTGATTAATCGTTGTTCTTTTTGAGTTGTTCAGCCCTTCTAAATCAAACGGCCGGCACTAATAGTTTTGCTAATTTCAAGTTCATATCAAAACCAAAGATTTAGATGAATTGGTTTTGATTCATATTTTTTAACTTACTTGCTATTTCAGCTGTTCTGACCCTTTGATTTCGTTCACACCATTAGACGGTTCAACAGCTCTGCATTCGTTGGGTATTTCTCAAGTAGCT
>CAZOBX010000128.1:0-2531 GCA_964578045.1 uncultured Kangiella sp.
ATGGTCATCACTGCGCAATCCGAAATGCAGGCTTTGTTTTATTCCGTTGGATGTTTGATTTAGTTGGTATTGAGAAAGGAGATAGACACCTCTTTGATGAGTATCGATGCGGTTATTAGCCACTGAATCTTGCTCCGGTGGAATCGGAAACACATAATTTGAATCGATCAACTCAGGGGGTAAGGAGAGGCCAAAATTGATATTATAGGCTTTTTGCAGATCTTTAGACTCATAATCAAAACCTGCTAGTAAGGTTAAATTAGAATTGACTTGCCAATTCAATTCTGCAGAAGCAGTCCAACTGTTATTTCTTGACTCCCAATAAGAGGCATCAAGTAGCCGCTGTTGATTGCCTGAATCGGGATTAGTGGTTAAATATCCTTCAATAAAAAAAGAATTATCGTCAATATTACTGCTTCGATAGCGGAGCAAGGTTTTGACTATTAGATTGCTACTAATTTCAATTTGCTGTTTCCAATGTGCGGAATATTCATTTTCATACCAAGGTCCGGCAGCGGGCAAAGCATGGTCAAAAGTATACGCTAGGCCATAGTCGGTTTCTAGTTGAAAATATTGCAGAGTAATTTCAGTGTTTGTATCATATAAACTAAATTCAAAAGCTTGGTTGTTATGTTTGGACTCATTTTGTCCGTGTGATAAGGCGAAGTTACCCCAGATATCGGTATTGCTGAGTAGTGCAGGATCGGTCCAACGATAATTAACGCCATTGGACATATCTAGCTCACCTTTATCAAAACGGCTGCTGATTCTGAACTGATAGTTTTGCCACTTACCATGGAAAGAGAAATCAATTACTTGAGAATTATTCTCTCCGACTTGCACAAAACCATTGGATTTGTCTGAATCTTTATTGGTAATGATGTTAATAATTCCTACCACCGCATCGTTACCATATGCGACCGACGCCGGGCCATAAACAATTTCAATGTGTTTAATATTTGAGAGTGGAAATGAAGCCATGATTTCAGTCTCATTGTTATACAGATGATTAAATTTAATGCCATCAATCATGATTAGGTGAGAGCTGCCAATTGTGTGTCTTACGCCGCGCCAGAGAGTATTAAAGTAGTTATCGCCAAAGGTTCTTGTCACTTGTACTCCACCGATATCATCCAGCAGATAGCTCAGATCTTTATAACCTCGACGCTGAATATCGTCTTGAGTCACTATTTCAACAAATGCGGGGCTTTCGTCCAGACTTTGTTCCCAACGGGAAACTGTCGACACTTGAAGATTTAGTAATTCTTCGAGGGTCAGGGAGTAGATATCTTGAGATTCTTCGGCAAAGACAGTTACGCAATTTGCTATAACTAGACAGCAAATTATTAGAAAATAAGACAGAACCTTGTTAAAACTCATTCCTCTTGCCTCAAACATATGAGATATTCTTGTTCTTTCAACCTAGAATAATCAGTTGAGCGCGAAAAAGATGTGTATTGCCTTGATGTGCATAGGAAATTTGAGAAAGCCGTATTCACCTGATTGGTGACCGAAAATAGCTCCTGCATTTTCTGCATACATATCATCCTTGCTAATAAGTAGTGCTTTCGCCGATTTTCTAGGTGCATCAAGGGGATGCGCAGAATTTCGTGATTCACTGATTAATCTAGGTTCAATATAAATATAACTGAGTTAAAGAAATTTTACTAACCAGGCAATACTGACTAATAGCGCAAAATATCGCTAAATTATCTCAATATGAGTTAGGAAACCGTGCAATTGCTGGGGGAAACGATTTTTAAATGAAGCACATCAATAATTTTTATTGTTAATGACGGAAATTCTTAGAACAAAATAATCTCAGCGCTGATTGGGAAAGACTTTGAACTTTGGGAGATGACTATTTTCCTGAATCTGTTGCCACCAGCCAGACTAATTGGCTTGTTTGTTTTTGACAAATTCTACCGCCAAATCCGGAAAATCGGTAAATAGGCCATCAACCTTGACTTGATAAAGAAAAATATCCAACAGTTGTTCAAAACTATTTGCATAGGGCGGGATCTTTGAGGCTTCTTTGCGAAAGGTATAAGGATGGATCTTCATTCCCTGTGCATGGGCCAGTTTGACCATATCACTAATGATCAGATTATCGGCCGTCGATTTGATTGATACCAACATTGCTTTCCAGGGACCTATGGCGTCGGCGTATTTGGCAATTTTTGCCATGGCGTCTGGCTCAAACATCCATTCGTAGCTGTAAGGTACTAGTTTACCGTCTTTAACGCGCATGGTTTCATTCCAGCTGGTTTCAGCAATTAATTGAACTAGTTTCAAGTCCATACCTAATTCCGGCATTAAAAGATCATTGATCCTGCGGGTTTCATCGGGGTCAAAACACTGCACAAAGGCTTTATCTTGTTTGTTGACATAACCATATCGTTTTAATACCTGTAAGGTTTGCTTGCTGATATCTTTACCTTCATTTTGATGAAACCAGGGAGACTTTATTTCCACGTAAATTCCGATATCTTTACCGGTCGAGTGATTGAGGCCTTGAATCAACTCGATTT
>CAZOBX010000128.1:2541-15857 GCA_964578045.1 uncultured Kangiella sp.
TCGATTTCTTCTTCCAGAGTCGCTACTTGAAAGCTTGATTTGAAAAGTGGAAATCGGCTTGGATAGCCGGATTTTTTTTCGCCACTGCTTGGCTTAACGCTAAAGCCTTCGGTCATTTTTAATTGTTTGATTTCCTGTAAGGTAAAATCAATGGCTAACCAGCGCTGTTGTCCAAAAACTTTACGAGAGCGATTTGGAAAAACCTCCATTACGTCGGTAACCCGATCTAAATAGGGATCGTGCAAAACCACTAAGTGATTATCTTTGGTCATGACCACATCTTGTTCAATGAAATCGGCATTCATCGCATGGGCCATAGCTTTGGCGGCCAGTGAATGTTCTGGCAAATAACCACTGGCCCCTCGGTGAGCGATGATGAGTTTAGAGTTTTGCATACTTGGTTTGAATCCCTGTTCGGATGGATTATTAATAGCGCATCCGCTGACAGTTAGCAACGTAATTAGTATGCTCAATAAATGATTCTTCATGCTATTCTCTTTGCTTCTTGGTGTGCGGTTTCGTATTTAAGGGTCATGCCGATTAGAATTATCGCGCAAATACAACCTCCCACCAATAACATAAATCCACCATCCCAGCCGTAAAAATCCACGGTATAGCCTAACGCAATATTGGCTACTAATGCGCCGCCTAAATAGCCGAAGAGTCCCGTTAGCCCTGCTGCGGTGCCCGCTGCCTTTTTTGGCACAAGCTCTAATGCATACAAACCGATCAACATGACCGGGCCGTAGATCAGAAAACCAATGGCGACTAATGCGGCTATATCAATGTTCGGATTACCCGGTGGATTAAGCCAGTAAATAATCACTGCCACCAATACCAGGCACATATACAAAATAGCGGCAGGAGAACGTCGGCCTTTAAACCATTTGTCGCTGATCCAACCGCATAAAAGAGTGCCCGGAATGCCAGCCCATTCGTAAAAAGCATAAGCTGAAGAGCCTTTGTCAAAACTAAAATTTTTGACTTCGTGTAAATAAGTCGGCGCCCAGTCAAGCACGCCGTATCGGATTAAATAAACAAATGCGTTGGCGATTGCGATGTACCATAATAGTTTATTGTTCAATACGTAAGACAGAAATATCTGTTTGCCACTCAATTCTTGCTCATGTTGTTCGTTGTAATCAGCAGGATAATCGTTTCGGTAGTCTTCGATCGGTGGAAGTCCACAAGATTGAGGCGTATCGCGCATTACTAATAAAACAAAAAACGCCACTATAGCCGCTACCGTCGCCAGTAGATAAAAAGCGTAATGCCAATCGTTGAACCAAATCATTCCTAAACCAAACAGGTATGCCATGAGTCCGCCACCGACATTATGGGCAATGTTCCAGAAGGATACGGTTTTACCGCGCTCGTTACCAGAAAACCAATGCACCATCGTTCGACCACAAGCCGGCCATCCCATTCCCTGAACCCAGCCGTTGATAAACAGCAACACAAACATGGACCATACACTTGCTGTAGCCCAGGAAGCAAAACCTAAAATAGCGGTTATCAAACTGGAAAGGATTAGGCCGGTAAATAGAAAATATTTTGGGTTACTTCGATCGGAGACATTTCCCATTAAAAATTTACTTAGCCCATAAGCAATTGAAATTGCGGATAGGGCGACGCCGAGTTGGCCTTTGCTGAACCCTTGTTCGATGATTAGGTGAGGCATCGCCAGAGAAAAGCTTTTTCGTACCAGATAATAGCCCGCATAACCGACAAAAATTCCAATAAAAACTTGCATGCGAAGCTTTCTGTATTCGGTATCGACATTTTCAGCCGGTAATCTTTCTTTGTGCGCGGCGGGCTTAAAAATTCCTATCATTTAAAAATGACCTTTGTATTATTATTGTGTAATCCGTAACCCTGTAAGCAAGGGCTTGCCGACAGACGTTTTTTCAAAAAATAGACTGCCTCGTTTTATAATTCCTTTATGGCGATTCGTTTGCCTTGCTTCAAATCAGGGAAGTTGTCATCCATAAATTCCGTTAGAATTTCATTTAAGAATCGAAATCCTGTTTCCGTCGGTCTAATATTATTATTCTCTTTGATGATTAATCCGCGACCAATACATTTTTCTACAGCATGATTAATTTGTGACAAAAGCAGTCCGGTGGTTTGAAAAAAGAGCTCCTCGTTGACCCCATTTTTTAGTCGCATGCAGTTGAGCATAAATTCCAACGGTAGCTCCTGCGGCTCCAAAATACGGATTTTATCAATATAAGATTTTTCATTATTCAAATAATCTTTGGGGCTTCGTCTTTTACTAGTGCGGACTATCTGTTGAGTATCGGCGCGGGTAATTTTTCCATGTGCGCCTGCACCGATCCCCAGGTAATCGCCAAATTGCCAATAATTGGTATTGTGCCAGGAGGGAGATTGTCCCGCCAGGCTAAATGCTGAAACCTCATATCTTTGATAGTTTTTACTGGCTAAATAGCTAAGCCCTTGCTCGCTAATATCGGCCAAGCGATCATCGTCAGCCATTTTTGCTGGTGGACTGTGATGGAAGGGGGTATTCGGTTCAAGTGTTAGCTGATACCAGGATAAATGTTCCGGTTTTAACTGAGATGCAATTTCCAGGTCACTAATCGCTTGAGCGACGGATTGACCGGGCAGGGCATACATTAGATCGATATTGATATTTTTAAATCCTGCGTCTCTGGCAATATCGAAAGCCCTTTTGGCTTCATCCGCTTGATGGATTCGTCCCAGTACTTTGAGAAATTCGTCATTAAAGCTCTGCACCCCAATCGATAGTCGATTAATACCGGCGTCAAAAAAACCCTTAAATTTATCCGCTTCAACAGTGCCGGGATTGGCCTCCATGGTAACTTCGATATCGGATAAAAAAGGCAATCGGGCGCGAACCCCGGAAAGCAATTTATCCATGGCTGCTACACTCATTAAACTTGGGGTGCCGCCACCAATAAAAATACTGGTAATAGAGCGACCCCAGACAGACGGTAGTTCTTGTTCCAAATCTTCCAATAATGCCTCGATATAATCTGACTCTGGAATGGCCTGTTTTACCGCGTGAGAATTAAAGTCACAATAGGGGCATTTCTTCACACACCAGGGGAAGTGGATGTAGAGGGATAGTGGTGGGAGTTGGGTGATTGCCATCTGTGAAAATAGTGTCCTTTTTTCTAAGTTTTATGTTCTGGTATGGGCATAAATTTTGGAAAAAGCTTTTAAAGCTTTGCCACGATGGCTCACCGATGATTTTTCTGCTGGTGTCATTTGTGCTGCGGTTTTATCTGCAACCGGACAATAAAAAATTGGATCGTAGCCAAATCCGCCGTTACCGGATTCTGATTCTAATATCTCGCCCTGCCAACTTGCCTGGCAGATAATTGGCGTGGGGTCTTCACAATGACGCATGTAAACGATGATGCATTGGTATCGTGCCGTTCTTTGCTCTTTTGGCACACTCTTCAGACTGACCAATAGTTTATCCAGGTTTTGTTGATCGGAGGCATCCTCACCGGCATAGCGGGCCGAATAAATACCTGGTTTTCCTTTCAGGTAATCGACTTCGATGCCCGAATCATCTGAAATAGCGGGTAGCCCTGTTATTTGGCAGGCATGACGCGCCTTAATAATGGCATTTTCAACAAAGGTCAAACCGTCTTCAATGGCATCTTCGACTTGAAACTCAGATTGCGGTAATAAATTCATTGAGAAGGGGGCCAGGATCTCCGATAACTCTTTTAGTTTCTTTTTATTGCCACTGGCGAGTATGATGGTGTTTGACATGTTGGTATTTGAAGCTAACATCTTATTTCGACTATCTTAATAACCCATGAGTCCGATTTTATCGTTTTTCTGATGAAATTGAAATGAAGGTCATTCAATTAGGCTATTTATTAACAGGCTTTTTCAACATCATTAGGAAATAGCAAAAATGAAACTATACGGTATGGGCCAATCCCGATCATTTAGAGCATTATGGGCATTAGAAGAAGCCTGTATCGACTATGAATACGTTGCTATCAAATTTGGCAGCGGTGAGGAGAATGGCGCGGTCAGTAAAGCCTATCAAGCACTTAACTTTGAATGTAAGGTGCCGACACTGGAAGATGGTGATTTAGTGTTGACTGAAAGCGGTGCAATCTTAAACTACATTGCGGCCAACAGCCCCAAACTACATTTATTACCGGTCGATAATTTAAAACGACGGGCCAAGTACGATGAAATCTGTTGTTTCGTGTTAACGGAACTGGAACAAGGGTTGTGGACAAATGGCAAACATCGTTTCGCTTTACCTGAACCACAAAGAATTCCGGAGGTTTTACCAACCGCTACCTGGGAATTTAGTAAAGCGGTTAAAACCTTACAGCATACTTTTGATGGCGAAGGCTTTGTTTTAGGTGATGAATTTACCATGGCCGATGTTTTGCTTGCTCAAACGCTGGATTGGGCGGAACGATTTGAATTTGATGTTCCGGAAGAGTTATTAACTTACAAAAATAAAATGTACTATCGAACGGCATGTAAAAACGCGCTTAAACGGTTGTAGGAAAACCACTAGATCCAGTTACATAGAGAGCTAGAAAATCCAGCCGATAGCGAGATTTGGTACGAAATCGCAAGGCTTTATAGCATGTTCGGCAAAAAAAGGAAGATTATTCTCGATGTTTGAAACAATCGATCGAAATGGGGTACGTCAGCTACCCATCAATGTCGGGAGATAGTTTTTTAGAACCAATCATAAATGAACCGGAAGCAAGAGCGTTGCTTGACCTGGCACAGAAAAAACACGAAGAATTGAAGCGCAATCTGGTAACACAGTATTAGTCGAAGGGATTTATCAATTACAACTTGTCAATTCGGTAGCCAATTTTCCTGACGGTTTTAATGATCTTCGGATTCGTGCTATCGATTTCCAATTTTTTACGCAACTCGCTGATATGAGTATCTACGGTTCGACTTTCAATCGCTGCTGAATGTCCCCAAACTCGGCGCATTAATTCGAGCCTTGAAATGACTTCACCCGGATGGTTCATCAGTTCCGCTAATAAGTCAAATTCCTTTGGCGCAAGTTCAATTTCCTGTTCAGATAAAAAGACTTGTCTGGAGGTTAAATTGATTCGCAGTGGATCAATTTCGACGATATTGGCTTGACCATGATTGAAGGCTGAAGTTTCTGGATGTCGGCGTCTGATCAAAGCTTCTATTCTTGCAAGCAGTTCCATCAAACCAAAAGGCTTAGTTAAAAAATCATCAGCACCCAGGCGTAATCCGGTCACTTTGTCCACCTCTGTATCTCTTGCACTAAGTACCAGAATCATCGGCTTATCGGGTAGCTTTTGAATTTTTTTTAAGAATTCAAAACCATCCATATTAGGCATCATTAGATCCAGTAGAATCACCTGTGGTTGCCCTTTTGGTAATAAACGATTTAATTGATCCAGACCCTTTTGTCCGTCACTCGCGCAGTCGACCTTGTAGCCTTCGATTTCAAGATTATTTCTTATCCCAAATGCGAGGTCCTTATTATCTTCTATGATTAAAATATCAGTCATGCTGATCTACCCTGTGTAACTGATAAGAATCTTCCAGCGACCATTGCAATACGAAACTGCAACCCGAATTCTTGTCAATTCCAGGACCACTGTTATCAATATTTGATTCTACCCAAACTCTAGCGTGATTCTTTTCAGCTAATTTTTTGACCAGATAAAGTCCGATACCGGTGCCGGTAATCGCTTTGTGTTTTTCCACCGACAAGCGGTAGTAAGGTTGCCAGATATTTTTAAATTCGGATTTCGGAATACCTGGTCCCTGATCTGTTACCGTCAACCGGTAGAGGCGGTTTTGCTTATTTAAGCTTGTATCTACTCGGATAAATTGGTTTTCGGGGCCATATTTTATTGCGTTGTCTAATAAATTAATCAAGATCCGCTTTACTGAATATGGCTCTATCGGGATCTCGCAACTAATCAGATGTGAATCGATAACGCTGTTTTTTTGAGTGGCAAGCGGCTCAAATTCGGCGATCGCTTCAGCCACGACAACGGCGATATCTTGTGATACTAAGGGTAAATCGATTGATTCCATTTGAGATGATTTACTTTGCGAGTATTTAAGAATATTGTCGATCAAATGGTTTAATCGCAATGATTCGCGGTGGATGATTTCAGCGTATTTTAGACTTTCCGTTTCATTGCGACTTTTCTTATTAAATAACATCTCCGAGAACATTCTGATCTGAGTCAAGGGCGTTCGCAATTCATGGGACACTTCGGCGATAAAATTTTCTCTTAATAGATTGAGATTTTTTTCCTTTCGGATCTGGAAGATGCTAATAATAAAAACGAAAACGGTCACTAATAAGGTCAATATCACTAATGGAAGATTATTGCTCGGTAAACCGCCTATGATCAGTTGTTCGACGCTTGAGGGATTAATGCTTACCTCAATCCGATATTGATTAAAGATACTGCTGTATTCGGTGGTGAGTGTTTTTGTTGCAATCAAAGTGGATGAGTAAAGCAATTTGGCCTTGATCAGTTCATTATTCAAATGATCGAACATGCTGAGGTCAATCATGTCATTAGTGGCTTTTCCTGCCGCTAGCGCTTTAGGTAACAGCGGCGATTTTTCAAAGGAGTCATGCAACTTATTGGCGAGTTTGATGCGATCAACCAGGAATCCGTATAATTCACGATCCTTAATAGCGATCACCAGACTAATGGGTTGCTGTTCATATTCTGTATGAATGACCGCATATGGCGCTTTAGCTAAGCTATTTGGGTCAAATGATCTGAGCTGGGCCCTAATAAAGGAATAAAGCCGTTGCTCGCTGCAATCGTCGGCACTAAAGATTACTTTGTTTTCTTTGGTAAAAAAATAATAGCTGGCAATACTATTCTGGTTTAATCCGCCACATTGGGATAATGGTGGCGCTGGTTGATTAGGATTTGATCGGGCTGAGGCATCTAACTTTTGTCGCCATTGGCCAAGATCACGAAAATAGCCTTGATAACCAATATCCGACATGATCCGGCGAGCATATTCTTCGGCAGCGAGTTGGGCAAACTCTAACAATACTTTTTGCGCGACCTGGCGTTGTTGATTGACTGAGTTATAGGCTTGCCAACCGAGAATACACATTAAACTAAAGCTAGCTAATAACAATGAAATTAGCAATTTTGATTGGGATGACAGGTTTACAGCAGGTCTTGGCATAATGCTAATCATAGCTGAAAACAATGTAGAAGTTTACCCATCATCCAAATCTTGACAGTTTCCTGACACTATCTTTGCGCTTTAACCAACCTCCATGCTCGAGATTGATATATCTTATATCGACTTGTTTTATTCACAACAGTCGCTCAGGGAGAAAAAGATGAAAACAAAACTCACTATACTGATGTTCCTATTCGTTCATTTCTCATCGTTGGCCTTATCAAAGGAAGTGGTGGAAGAAAAAATTCAAAAATCAATACAAAACAATTCTTCGCCAAACAGCAAACCGGCGAAAACAAAAAATATATTTGCTGATGCAGAGAATCTCAAAGTGCTGCCAGAAAACACCACTCCGGAACAACTACGAACGACGATGAAATCTTTTGCTATGGCGCTCGGTTTGAGGTGTAATAATTGTCACGTGGGTGAACCCGGAAAACCGCTGCAAACTTATGATTTTGCATCGGATGAAAAGAAATTAAAGAAAAAAGCTAGAGTGATGTTAAAAATGGTCAAAAATATTAACGGTGAACAACTGGCTAAGTTGGATGAGATTGAAAAAAATGCCAGAGTTGAAGTTAAATGTATGACTTGCCACCGAGGTCAACAAAAACCCGAGCTGATTCAAGAAGTGCTCGCTGAAGAATTAGAAAAAAGTGATATCAATGGTGTGATTAAAAAGTATTCGCAGTTGCGCAAACAATATTATGGTAGCCATACATTCGACTTTGGTGAATTGGTATTACCTATGTTCTCCGGCGACTATCTAAAAGGATCGAAGAGCATCGAGAATAGGGTTGTATTGTTGGAAACCAATAAGGAGTATTTTCCAGAGTCCTATTATGGCATTTTATCACTGGCGACCGCTTATCATAAATCAGGTGATAAAGAGAATGCTAAGATCGAGTATGAAAACGCGCTAAAGCTAAACCCAAAGGCCGTATTTATTAAACAAAAATTAAAAGCCTTAGCTGAAGAAAATTGAATAGTTCCAAGCGTAGATATAGTTGTAGTTTTCTCAGGCTTCAACTGAAACTGTAGAATTACAGGTTCAAACTCGACCTGACAGCGACTGGCTCTAGCTTGTAATAAATCATTGGCTAAGACAGATTGAATCTTTCGAGAAAAACTATTGCTTCGTAGTTGGACCAATAGAGAAAATTAGAGCCAAGGCAAAGCAATTAAAGTTAAGATGCATGAAAGGTATTTCAGCAGCAAAGCTGCTTTACAAGAAATCGAACTAACCAAAATAATCCTCTTTCCCTTCCTTCAAAATTTTATCGTTGGAAGATTTCAATTCGTTAAAAATATGAAAATCTTGTCAACATAAGGCCAGATCGAATACATTTTATCCTTTAGTCACACGCTTTTAACGGAACTACTGAGTCTTGCTCGACAGGGTAAGTGATTAATGTTTTTTTTAAAATAGGCTGTCAGTTATTCATCGAATAGTTTTGTATATATTGCTTGAACTCCGTATTGACAATATCTAAGTTCAAGGCGCGCGTGGCTTTGTTGTAAATTCTTTATTGGATAATCCTGCGCCGCCTGACAAAGATATTTTCTATATCCACATCCGTTGGAATATAATTTGTACTATCTAACTATGAAGAAATACGCTATATCTATCACTAAAATAACAATCGAATCTTAAGGTTTACTGAAAATACGACCCGGTGGATTAATGGAGGGTCTCTGTATAGCCTAGGCCAGACTCGAATTATTTATCACCATTCGCAGGTTGCAAAATTAATTCGATTCTACCCTAGTTCTTTTCTTTAAGCCTAACTAATACTTCTTCGTCGTACAACTCTAGAGTTATAAAAGCTTTGTAACCTGAATGTTGTCGATTAAATAACTTGCTTCAAAACACTCAAGAATACATTTACCCATCATGAATTTTAATTTGAACGGTGATTCAAAAGTTGAGTCGATTAAAGGAAAATTATCTACAACAATCTGGTTATCCAGATACATATCATATGTATGCAGGTCAAGATTTAAGTTAAAACGAAAATTTCGCATAGCTGTAAAATCGCCTGGTATTGTGACATTACTTCCACCACCCGATAATATAACTTGATCATGGCTGATAATTAGCTGCCATGCATCAACTCCATTTGTTGATTGAAAAGTCACTATTAGGGGGGTACCCATTTCATCAACCGCTTGGCCATCGAATTTAATACAATAAGACCCATCTGAAGTCGCGTTCTCAGTAGTGATAGCATCGAGCACAGCAAACGAGACTGTTCGATTCAACCGTACTAGATTCGATCCATTGTTAACAACTGTCACATCTCCAGACAAATAGAGTTGGTCTCCTATCGGAGCTCCACTCGGATTAGATGAAGGTAGGTTGCCAGCAGTATCGGATTCAAAATTATCTTTAAACAATAATTCACCAGAGTCACATGGAGACATAACAGGATCCTTGCATATAAATTCCCATTCAGGCGGGTCAAGACTGTCATCTGGAATACCTTGTGTGCATCGATTGCACATATCTCTAGGAATTGGATTGAAACCACCAAGTGCAGCAGGTATTCCATCTTCAGGTCCCACTGGAATATCATACTGATTGAAGAACACCTTTTCAGAGAATTGATCAGCTGAGCAAAGTATTTGAGTACAAATCTTGGTCAAATCTATTACTGGCCACCTCTTTTTTTTCATTGACCATCTGCACATCGTATTAAGTGATGTGTCTATATGACCCACAGTCGACTCAACGATGACATAAGTTTTATCAGCTATCATATCGATAACAAGCTCACTTCCTCGTCTTTTGTGTTTGATCTTGCGATATAAATCGTTGTCAAGTGCATAAACATCAAAACTCTTTGATTTGTGCGTATCTTTTTTCAATAGCGGAATAAGAGACAATTTAGCATCTCTTAAATTATCGTCCTTTTTACCTGTGGCCCTATATGCAATTGCATTTTTTAAAGGCAAGAAAATATTCTCAGGTAACTTTACCTTCTCTATTGAAAATCGACTATTTACTTTATCCTTTACAACTGAGTAAGTGCATCCAAAACATAAGAACAGCACACATAAAATAAATGTATTTTTCATGATTTACTCCTTAACCATTTATACGTTAATTATCTTAAAAATAAGTTTCTATAAACTGTCTATTTTTTACAAGTGCTCTAACTTATGAGAACATTGTAAGAACCAACAATGTTTTTGATAAATAGTGAAAACCATTGTTCCTCTTGTCACACGCACATAAGTTTTTACTTTGAGCTGCTATTCACCCTCACCAACTACGCAACCACCTCTGAAGGCCAGTGCTAATTAAACGCATAATAATTTAAGGCAGTCACTATATGGTCAATCTCTTACATCAGCGATTGGCTTAAACTTACAACAGCGGACACAAACTTCGATTTCTAACTGATTGAACTCAGAAATCTCTTAGAAGCTTGTAAGACATCATCTATATTGTGACTGTTTACAATTGTTATAGATTCACTTCTTCTTCACTTTAGGCAAATCCAATGGCATAAACATTGTGGTTGCTTCTTTCGATCTTGCCTTTAGAATCCTCTGCGAGTTAGCAGTCTTTCTTTTCTGTGTTTTAACGGCCTTTGATTTATTTTCCTGTCTAAATTTGATACGAGAATACCGTTGAGGCTTTGTAAGCGCCGCTTGTGATAATTTGTGCCGAATGCAGGGGATACTTTCCTTGGGCAATTCAGGACACGTATTTTCTAAGCAATCGATGAAGCGCTTTATATCAAATCCCAATTCTGAGAGGCATTTTTTAGCATGGTCGGTGAGCACTTTATTATCTTTCGATAGACAGTGGATTAATTTGCACAGTGTATCATTAGGCTCATTTGATGGGACAGATTCATAATTGCCAACATAAACACCCGCCGTTAAGGTTTGCTCTCGTGTAAAAGCCGCGCCTTTGCTCGAATATCCTTCAGCGCGTATGCGGAAGGAATAAACGCCAGCCATCAGTGTTTCAAAGGATGTCGTGTATATTCCATTGCTATCTTGTTGCAACATAACGGTAAAGGTGTTGCCATCAGGGCTAATAATATCCGTCCAAACGGTTGCTTTCCTTTGCATTGGAACATCATATTCTTTCAGCGTTGCAAAAAGCCTGATTGCAGATCCGGGTTTAAACGACTCCTGTAATTTCCATACTGTAAGCTGTAAATTACTTGTGGCATGAACAATGAAACTGTAGGGCAAGAATTTACTTAGCTCGGGGCTTGCTATATGAGTGGCAAATTTTCTGTTATTCAACATCTTCGCCACCTGCTTTGGGTTCTTTAAGCTTAAAATGGCATGCCAGGTTCCACTATGGCTACCTGCATTGTTACCTGCCAATGCTGGCAATACCATCCGGTAGCAAACCACCTGTTGCCCTGCAATAAATTTTACATTGGATTTTACCGATGTTGGTTTTATGAAATCACCACCAGGTGTTTGCAATATGAAATCAAGATATTTCGGAATTGGACAAAGTGCGATTGCATCAACATACACATCCGTATCTGTGATCTTAAAAGGAATAACATCTTTTGAGCCATAATAGAGTTTACCATTCGGATCTAGAATGATTTGTGAACTTGTTACACCTGCCAATATCTGGACGAAGTATTTTGTAAGATCAAAACGTTGTTCTTCCGTACTGATGTTTCCAGTAATAATAAGGTCGCCATTAGTATTGGAAGTAATTTGTTGTAGCGTAGCATCACTCACTTCGCCGGGCAGGCCAAAGCCAATGGCATAGGTCCGGTTGGTAATAGTGCCAGAGGGCAACTCGCTTATATAAGGATGCACATTTTCATTGCCATCTGTTAATACGATCATGGATCTATTTGTGTGGGAAGCGGTTGCTAATTCTATGACTCCCTGTTGAATTCCTCCTCCTATCCATGTGGTGTTTCTTGGACTAAGGTCAACAGCTGAAAATGCAGGAGCGCCACTCACAGTTTGCATTGTTATGGCTGAATCAACAACATCATCGAAAGTAACAACAGCGATTTCATCGTTGGGCATCATCAGGATTCTGAATACATCGATGGCATCGATTAGCAACTGGCTCCTTGTACTGCTGCCACCTGCTGGCAATATCATGCTGCCACTTCTGTCCAGCACAAGTGCAATGGCGTTGTTTTCGCGAGACTGAGTTGTCGCTGTCAGCGTAACTGAATAATCATCAATTGCAAATTCACTCCCTTCAGTGGATGCGTAGTATCCCTCGTCATCAACAATATAAGCATGAATTTTTACCGAGCTGTTGGGAATATTGCCTGCAATCGCTATCAACTGAATCCAAACATATCCGTAAAAGAAATCATCACTTTCGATAGGATCAGCCGTGAATTCCGTCCCCATAGTGGTCAATCCAAAGTTGCCTGTGGGCGCTCCGGTAATTCTGAAACGCACCTGACGACATCCTTTAATCTTGAATTTAACTGCTTTATAACTAGTCAAGCCTTCAGGGATGTTTATAAAATCCAATGATGGTAGAGGATCCTCTATTTCAGGTATATCTGTGTCATACCAAACGCCCACACCATGGATGGCATGCCCGTCTATCATCTGATTGGGCGTAGCACCTATTGGAAATGGTTCCGGATCGCCAGGCTCATTGAAAATCATGGCATCACCAGGTCTATGTCCGTCTACATTATCGCTCTGTTGATAGCGCACTATCCCCGATGGTACTTTTGCCTGCCAAATGCTCCACATGCGGTCTATGGCTGCATGATGCAGGAAGAATATGGGGTCATTGGGAGAGGTCATTCTCAACATATTGCCCCCGGTCCATCTATGCACAAGATTATGAAGGTCTTCACTCCGGCTTCGTAAGGTTGTATAGTTATTCGCACCATTTATTGCAGACCTGAAATTCGTATTCGTTCCCGTAACATTGATATCATTTTCAGGAAGGTTCGGGGCATCGTTGACAGTGCCCGCAATATCAAATTCTCCGAACTGCCTTTGGAAAAAATTAGTCTCTCCAGGATCAGTGACTACAATTTTCCCTGACCAATCTTCAGGGTCAAAATCATACGGATAGGGCGTTGCAGCACCAACTTCTCTTTTCACACGGTCATTGTCACTATTATCTCCATCTACGC
>CAZOBX010000129.1:0-12834 GCA_964578045.1 uncultured Kangiella sp.
CAAGACATTTGCCGTTAGCAAAAAGGTCTTTAAATCGACCCTTGGCAAATTGTATAAAAACAGGCAAATTAGTATCGATAAAGATGGGATCCGAATTAAATAGAATAGGAAGCGCTCAATGAAAAACAAAACAACAATAATTTCTTTTTTCACCACATTATTTTTCCTGCTAAGTCTCTCTCTAACGCTTCAAGCCACTCCCAAAAACGCCCCTGAGAGAACGCGCGGCGAAGGCCCGTTTAACAAACTAATCCTACGCGGGGTTATTTTTATCAACGGCGAAGGAGCGCCGGCAAGAGGTCCGGTTGATATTGTGATCGAAAAAAATCGAATTACTGATATTGTTGATGTCGGAAATCCAGGCGTGCCAATCGTCAAATCCAGACCAAAGATTGAAGCGGGTGATAAAGAGTTAGATTTAACTGGTCATTATGTATTACCGGGCTTTATCGACATGCATGGGCACATGGGCGGCTCTCATCAATTATCGACCGCAGAATACTCTCTTAAATTATGGTTAGGCCATGGCATAACAACCGTTCGAGAACCGGGAAGTTTTAACGGCGCAGAATTTGTGATGCATCATGTTAAAGCCAGCCAAAAAAATACTATTGCTGCTCCTCGTATCATTCCCTATTTTGGCTTTGGTTGGGGAGCCAATTTTAGAACGGTTGAAGAAACAAAAAAATGGGTAAAAAAAATTGCCAGGCAAGGTGCCAAGGGAATTAAATTTGGCGGAACTAATCCTAAAATATTTAAGGCTGCTATCGATGAAGCCAACAAAAGAGGTTTAAGAACGGCCATGCATCATGCTCAATTGGATGTTGTGCATTTAAATGCATTAGACAGTGCAAGGCTCGGTCTCACCACCATGGAACATTGGTATGGCCTGCCAGAAGCCATGTTTGAAAATAAAACCATCCAGGACTATCCGCTGGATTATAACTACAACAATGAACAGCATCGTTTTGGTGAAGCCGGTAAATTGTGGCTGCAAGCCGCGGTACCAGGTAGCGAAAAATGGAATGCGGTCCGAGATGAACTCATCGAGTTAGATTTTACCATTAATCCGACCATGACCATTTATGAAGCCAGCCGGGATCTCATGCGCGAAAGAAACGCGGATTGGCATCAAGATTTTACTTCGCCGATTCTTTGGGAATTTTTTCAGGCGAGCCGTTATGCGCATGGTTCTTATTGGTTTGATTGGACTACCCAAGATGAAATTAACTGGAAGAAAAATTACCAACGCTGGATGTTGTTTCTAAATGACTATAAGAATCACGGTGGGCGAGTAACCACGGGTAGTGATTCTGGGTTTATTTACAAGACTTATGGTTTTGGTTACATTCGGGAACTGGAACTGTTGCAGGAAGCCGGTTTTCATCCACTAGAAGTGATTAAATCGGCCACTATTAATGGCGCGCAAGCATTAGGAATGGAAGATGAAATTGGCTCCATCGCGATTGGTAAATTAGCTGATCTGGTGGTGGTAAAAGAAAATCCATTAGCCAACTTCAAAACCTTGTATGGAACCGGTCATATTAAGCTAGATGAGAATAACAAGCCAATCACCGTTGGTGGGGTTAAATATACTATAAAAGATGGCATTATTTATGATGCGAAAAAACTACTCGAAGACGTCAAACAAATCGTAAAAGCGGATAAGGAAGCAATTAAAAATGGCCAAACCCGGTAAAACAGGCATTGCAAGAATCATAAAAGCCACCCAATATTCATGGCAAGGCCTAACAGCTGCGTGGAAACATGAAGCGGCGTTTAGGCAAGAATTAATGCTGGCATTGGTTGGAATACCATTAGCATTTTGGTTGGCGGAAAATAAATTTGAATTACTCTGGTTGATCCTACCTTTGTTTATCTTGGTTATAGCAGAATTGGTTAATTCTGCACTAGAGGCGGTGGTAGATAGAATTAGCGATGAGCATCATGAATTATCGGGTCGGGCAAAAGATATCGGTTCGGCGATTGTATTTGTGTCGCTGCTATTATTGGTGACCATTTGGTCTGTGGTTTTATATTATTAATCAAGCACAAGAATATTTTCTTTTAAGGAGAAAAAAGTGAGAAGTCTGATTTTACCCCTGGCCATTGGTTTACTTTTTGGCTGTACACCAGGCGAGCAATCAACCAAAGAAGATGCTGATTCTAATTCCGGGAAGACTGAGTTAGCAGGAATTCGCTTATTGGAAAAGGTGAATGCCGAACCCGGGAAAATAGTGATTCCCTATAAAAAGTATTTGCTAGATAACGGTCTCACTTTGATTTTGCATGAAGACCATTCGGATCCTCTGGTTCATATTGATGTGACTTATCATGTGGGCTCGGCCAGAGAAGAATCGGGAAAATCGGGTTTTGCCCATTTTTTTGAACATATGATGTTTCAAGGTTCAGAAAATGTTGCTGATGAACAGCATATGAAATTGGTGACTGATTCTGGCGGTACATTTAACGGTGGTACTTCTCAAGATAGTACTAAATATTTTCAAACCGTTCCAGCCAATCAAATGGAAAAAATGTTATGGCTTGAAGCCGACAGAATGGGTTTCTTAGTCGATGCGGTGACTCAAGAAAAATTTGAAGTGCAAAGAGAAACGGTTAAAAACGAGCGTGGACAACGAATAGATAATCAACCCTATGGTCGACTTAACGAGCGTGTATCCGAAGCGCTTTACCCGGTTGGTCATCCTTACTCCCGGCCGGTAATCGGATATTTGGAAGATTTGAACCGTGCTAATGTGAATGACTTGAAGCGTTTTTTCCTCAAATGGTATGGACCTAATAATGCAACTATCACCATCGGTGGTGATATCGATGTAACCTCAACACTAAAATTAGTGGTAAAATATTTCGGTAGCATTCCCGCTGGGCCTGCAGTCGATATGCCAGACAAAACCCCAATCAAATTATCGACTGATCGTTATATTTCAATGCAAGACAATGTTCAGTTACCTTTGGTTTACATGTCATTTCCAACAGTTAACGCCAGACACATGGATGAAGCTCCATTGGATTTGTTGTCACAAATTTTGGGAGGCGGTAAAACTTCGTTATTCTACAAAAATCTGGTGAAAACGCAGTTTGCGGTGCAAGCTTCAGTGAACCATCCTTGCGCCGAACTTGGTTGTACTTTCAATATGTTTGCACTGCCACATCCGGCATCTGGTAAAACATTGGCCGATTTAGAAACCATCATGCGTGAGACATTGTTGGAATTCGAAGAGCGTGGTGTAGAACCCGATGACTTAGTTAAAGCGAAAGCGCAAATGGAAGCTCGATTTATTTTTGGTCTACAAAGCGTTAATGGTAAGGTTAGCCAGCTAGCGGCTAATCAAACGTTTACCGGTAATCCCAACTACATAGCGCAGGACATTGCCCGTTACACTGATGTCACAAAAGAAGATGTTGATCGAGTCTTTAAGCAATATATCAAAGGGCAACACTCGGTGATCATGAGTGTGGTACCAAGTGATAAAGGCGAAGCGATCGCCAGCAAAGATAATTTCAAACCAGGGATCAGAATGTTGGCAGCTGAATCTAAAACTTCGGCAGATGACCTGGTTATACGAAAAGCTAAAGATAATTTCGACCGCAGTAAGATGCCAGTAGCCGGGGCCAATCCGCCAGTGGATGTTCCGCAAATGTGGCAACAAGAAATGATCAATGGCATTCAGATCCTGGGTACTCAAAGTACCGAAACACCAACCACTTCATTATTGATCAAAATTCCCGCAGGGCACTATTACGAAAGTAGAGATAAAGCAGGAATCGCTGCATTACTAGCCAGTATGTTAAACGAATCGACCAGTAAAAAAACTGCGGAGGAGATGAGCAAGGCGTTGCAATTATTAGGTAGTAGTGTTTCGGTTAGCTCGAGCAATCTAAGCATAAACATCAACATAAATTCGTTGACTAAAAATATCGATGCAACCATGCAATTGGTTAACGAAAAACTATTTAGTCCAGCATTCCTAAAGGCTGATTTTGATAGAAACAAACAAAATACCGTACAAGGTATTCTTCATAGTAAAAAGGATGCGAGTTATTTAGCAAGCACTGCCTACCGGCGTCTTTTGAATGGCGATAGCATTATCGGATTGCCAGCGGGCGGTTCGGAGCAATCTGTCGATAATATTTCGCTCGACGATGTTAAGTCTTTTTACACGACTTATTTTAAACCGCAAGGAACCCAGCTGATTATCGTCTCAGACAAGACTGAAAAACAACTCGAATTGACCTTGGCTGGTCTTCAAGAGTGGAAAGGGCAGGGACCAAAACTTGATTTGAATATTGTTGGTTCAACCTCTAAATCGGGTATTGTTTATCTGGTTAACAAAGACAAGGCTGCACAGTCGGTGATCAGAATTGGTAAACGAGGGATCAAGCAGGATATTACCGGTGAATACTATCGTGCTTACTTGATGAACTTTCCTTTGGGGGGCGCTTTTAATAGCCGCATTAATTTGAACTTACGTGAAGATAAAGGCTATACCTATGGCGCTCGTTCTTATTTTTGGGGTAACAAATTCATCGGCGGATTTACCACGACGGCAGAAGTGAGAGCCGACGTGACTGATAAGTCCATAGTAGAATTAGTTAAAGAAATAAAGAACTATCAAAAAAATGGCATTACCGAGGCAGAGCTGGGTTTTATGCGAAATGCGATCAATCAACGGGATGCGCTAAAATATGAAACACCAGGCGCTAAATTGGCGTTTCTTGCCCGAATCCTCGAACACAACTTAACCTCCAAATTCGTTGCTGATAGAGCTGAAATTGTGGAAAAAATTAGCAACAAGGAAATCAATGCATTGGCTAAAAAGCATCTTAATATTGATGAAATGCTTATTGTGGTCGTTGGCGACGCCAAGACATTGAGACCGCAGCTGGAAGCTTTAGGTTATGATGTGGTTGATTATTCGATTTGACGATAATCGGATACGGGATACGGGATACGGGCTATAAGGGCTATAAGGGCCCAAAAATAAGTAATAAGTGCTAAGCGCTATACGAGAAAAGGACTGATTTGTTCGGCACTGGATGTGCTTATTTTAGAACTTAGAACTCGGAACCTACATTCAATATTAGGCGCTACCCATAAAGTGGCGCTCAAAACATACACAATAAATACCCCCCAAAGCTAAACTTCCCGTTTTTCTTGCCGATAAAGATGTACCAAGTTGCGAATTGTCCAAACTCACGCCATTTTGGGTATGGGCAGCTTTATTGCAGAGGAGTTAAAAAATGCAGGTAAATAGTGCTCTAAACACCGCCCTACAAGGTTTTCAGGAGGCTCAATCAAGAGTGAATCAAGCCGCTCATGATATTGCTTCGCAATCAGTCACTGATTCAACCGTAGATAGTATTGATACGAATGATCTGACCACTTCACTGGTTGAGCTAAAAGTTGCCGAAATTGATGCGAAAGCCAATGCCAAGGTCATACAAACTGCATCAGACCTATTAGGGACTCTGTTGGATATTAAAGCCTGATATTTGTAAGTTATAAATACCATGTTAATTACCACTGCACCAATTGTCATACCGGTTAACACCGCGAACCTGCCGACTGAATCGCTCGCTGCAGAGGTGGTGCAGCGTCCCAGGATCCCACAGCCTCCTTCCGCGAGTGAAAATCCACCCACTAAAAATTCGACAGAATTCAACGAGCAGCCCAAATCCCAGTTTGACAACAACCTGCAAGCGGAACAAGATAAAAATGTGGCTGAAAAACAGCAATCACAGCAACAAAAGCCGAATGATGAAGACGAAAGTCAAAAGAATGAGAGCAGTGGTGCTAGCGATACGTCAGACCAACGGCAGGATGAAGAGCTAGTGGCGGAGGAGTTGCAACAAGTTCAAGGTCTGCGTAACCGAGATCGAGAAGTTCGAGCTCACGAGCAAGCCCATGCAGCGGTTGGCGGCAATCTCGCCGGACCTGCTAATTTGAATTTTACTACTGGACCGGATGGCAAGCGCTACGCTGTGTCGGGTGATGTTTCCATTGATATTTCAAAAGTTCCGAATGATCCTGCCGCCAGTGTTCGAAAGTTCGAACAAGTACGAAGAGCCGCGCTTGCTCCGGCCAATCCCTCGTCGCAGGATTTAAGAGTTGCCGCTCGAGCGGCGGCGAGTGCGAATCAGTCTCGCGGCGAATTGAACGTCGAAAGGTTGCAACAAACCAAAGAGAGTGCAGAGCAAAAGACAGCCCAAACTGTCACAAATGCAGAAGAATCAGAATCCTTAACGACCACCCAGCCAGGTAAAGTGGAGTTAGATGAGCCAGAGTCAAAAGAGACACAATCGTTAGCCAGCCCAGTGTTTGCCGAGCAACTACTTAACCCTGTTATTGCAAGAAGACAAGCGGCTCTATTAAATCAGAAAATCGCCGGTTCCGGGGCGTTAGACTTTGAAAATCAAGAACAACGGCTTAGTTTGATCGCTTGAGGCTTAATTGTTGTTCAATAATTATACAGTCGCAAATTACTCTACATATTCCTCTTGATTTTAATTCCCTCAAAGACGATTTTTCCGTAAACTTAGGCACCTTGTGTACGTATCTCAATTGATGTCCTTGACCATAATACTTTATTGAGTGCTTTTATGCTTTGCTGAGAATTATTGATGCTGACAAATAAGAAAACTAATCCACCAATCAAATACCCAGGAGGAAAACGCTTTCTAGTTGATCAAATAAAGGTTTTGTGGGAGTTATCGAAAAGCCGGAGATTGGTAGAGCCATTTTCTGGTGGAATGGCTATCTCTCTAGGCATAGCACCAAAAAAGGCCCTAGTAAACGACATTAACCCCCATGTAATTAATTTCTATAAATCCGTCCAAATCGGATTTACCATAAACATAGATATGGAAAATGATGAAGAGTTTTATTATGAAATGAGAGAAAAATTTAATGAACTCATTCGTAACAACAAGCATGAATCAAAACTATCAGCTTCAATATTTTATTATTTAAACAGAACTTGTTTTAATGGACTAGTTCGTTTTAACAAGTCAGGTTTTTTCAATGTTCCCTTTGGTCGATACAAGAAAATAAATTATATACGTGAATTTCCAGAGGTCGCAAAAATTATACAGAACTGGAAGCTAGTATGTGGGGATTTTAGTAAACTTCGCATTAATAAGACTGATTTTCTTTATGTTGACCCGCCATATGATGTTGAATTTAAGAATTATTCAGGGCAGGATTTTCAATGGGAAGAACAGGAAAGGTTAGTTAAACATTTATCGAAGTATGAATGTCATATAGTAATATCTAATCAGGCTACTGATAGGGTTGTTGATTTATATGAGAAAAATGGATATAAAATTCTTCTGATTGATGCACCTAGAATGATAAGTTGTAACGGTGACAGAACAAGAGCTCAAGAAGTTTTGGCTTTGAGAAACATTATAATCAACCCCAAGACTGCACCTTTTTGATTTTATGATACATTTAAATTAATTTTTGATAAAGAGACCCTACGTAACCATAGCTAGACTTCAATTGGCACTTTCCCAATTGTAAATATATCCCACCATCCAAACCGCATGGCCAAAATCTGATCTAATTCATGAGTATTTTTTGTTCGATCATAGATTAGAATATTTTCCTCGCTTGGTTCCGCATGACAGGCAAGTTCAGATGCTTCTAGCATGTGTATTACACCTTTCGAAAAACCACTTCCCCCATAAGCAACATATGCATCCATTTGCATGGCTTTAGCATCATTAAGTGTATAGGGGATTTTTTCATCAACAGTACCGGTTGTAGCTTGATATTTACATTCTATGGCTATCGCTTTGTTATTCTTTTCGTCTACTATTAAAACATCGACTCGACGATTTTTTCCGATAATACTTTTGCCTATGCTAACTTCTCTATAGACCGAAATACTGCGTTCTCCAAAATTGCTAACAATATATTCTGCAATCCAATCTGAATATCCATTCCCTTTCATAATATATTCCTATGCTAATTGAAGATCAAATTGAGGTGCTATTTTTTCTAGAGAAATTTCTTTGCCATCATTCAATAGTTCTACTAAACTCATTTCTTTTGATGATGGAATATCGTTTAACCTTTCTCTTGTAAATTGCATGGCACTATTAGAAATATCACATCCGATAAATCTTCGCTCTACCGATAATGCCGCATCTCCAACGCTACCAGAGCCAAAAAACGTGTCAACAACGATATCATTTTTTACAGAACTTTGTTCGATAAGAGTTTTAGACAATTCCATAGGTTTTTCAGTCGGGTACCCTCCCCGTATTCTGGGATAAGATAATACGTCCGGAATACCTAAGTTATTGAGTTTTCTTTTTCCTTTTTCAAAGAACAGAATAAATTCATATCTTGCTCTGTAATGATAACCCATACCAATTTTTTCTTTGTCCCAGACTATCGGTTTCCAAAATTTAAAACCAATTCTTTCAGCAATTGGTTTGGCTACAAACATAGTTTCCTGATCGCAATATAAATAGAAATGAGTATTCTTCTTTAAAACTCTAAATGCTTCAATGAATAGCTCTTCGAATCTGTCATTTGGAAATATGGTGAACCATTCATTAGATGAGCTTTTACTTTTCTTTAATCTTGTTGTCGTACCCTTAGCTCTGTGTTTTTCCAAAGATTCATAAGCAGGATCTGTGATAATTAAATCAACAGATTCGGTGGGTAGCTCTTTTAACCACGTAATGGCGTCAGATTGCAATATCGAGAAGTTAGTCATATTTTTATTATAAGTTAAAACCACTATTTGTATGACTAGTATAATGATTTGGAATAGCGAAGTCCATAGGTATATTGGATAAAGGGACTGGTGTGTAGCTAGGTATCTCATCTTTTACATACCCCCATGGCCAGCAAGGCTTCCGACAAAAGGTGACAGAATCTGCGTGGGTCACTGTACTCGAGTTAGCCTTGGAAGTCAGCCCAGTTGTGTTCCAGGTGTCCGCAAATCATCGACGAGACATGGATCTGTGGCCGACTCCATCGTTGTTCTGGGCGGCGTTGAGGGAGAGCTTTTGACGAAATGACGTCGCTGTCGGATCTAGTCGTTAGGATCAAGTCAGAAGGATGGGGCGGTCAGGTTCTGGTTGGCCTTATCCAGTAACCTGGCGATTGAAGCAAGGATGCGAATCATGGTGTCGTCGGCGAGGCGCCCGACGGCACTGCTTAACAACGTCTTGGAGAACAGCGCAATCCTGATAACAACCCAATACTCAAAAATATTATTCCGTTTTACCTTTATTTGCAGCATTTGTTTTTTTCATATTGACCTGAGTATTTTGTAACCAAGCGCTATGTTCTTTTGATATAAGACTTTCAACTCTCCGCACAAACAAAGGAAACGGTTCTTTCTCATGATAAGGTTCTGCTCTGGTTAAGAAAAGAAATTTCTCATGCCTTAACGATTCACAAGTTGTGCGATACTCAGTCCAATTTTCTTGGTACTGATTTAGACTAATAATTGCTGACGCGATTGCAATACATGCGCCCAATACGCCAACAACCAAGGCTACAGGAAATGGTTCTTCACCAAACCCCGCGATCAGAGGTATGGAGGCAGCGGCTATTATTTCAAAACCACGAAATAACTTGGAGTACCTTTGAGCTTTCTGACTCTTCTTATCGTACCAAGTAATCTGATTTTCAACTCTTTCAGATACATAGTTTTCTTCATTCATCAGCTTTGACTCCTTTTTCGCTTAACTTTGAGCGTTGCAGTTCATATGCGGCGTTGTATTTGTTATCAGAAAACTATAAATTATTCCTGAATTTCTTAGGAATTATAGTACTCGCTTTTTTCATGTAAAATTCTATTCCTTGTCTTAATACTGTACGTAACGCTGTTAGATTCAGTCAAGTCACTTCCTTTGACGATCTTCTTAACACATTCCACCATTTCGTCACGCAATTGGTCGTCAACTTTGTTCCTCTGACGACACTGATAACTATAATAGCTACGACGATTAACACCCAAAACTCGACACATCATGCCGATTGGCCAGATCTTCTTATGCTGGGCTATAAACCAGTATTTCACTTGGTTTCTTTGGCAAAGAAGACCGTCGCTCTTTTAGGATATCTTTCTCCATTTTAAGTTGTTTATTCTCTTCTCTTAAATGACGAAGTTCTTCCTGTTCATGCGTTAGCTTACCATTGCTCCGAAAAACTTGTCCTTTATCTTGTTCTTGGTATTCTTTTACCCAGCGACCTAGAAGGTTCGGATTGACATCTGAATTTCTAGAAGCGGCGACTCTACTGTACCCCTGCTCTAGAACTAGACTGACTGCATCTGGTTTAAATTCTTGTGAATATTTATTTCTTGTGGTCATTTTATTTCTCCAGTTAAGTGATATTATCTCTTAACTGGGTTGTGTCGGTCTATTAGACCACGTCAAGTTATCTATCATCGCATCTGCAATTCTGCCCTAGAGTTAAGATAACTAATCAAAACATTTGAATGTTAGTATTCTATAATATAGTAACATTAAGAATTAGCAGTACTGCATTAATTAGTATATTAGTATATTAGTATTCTAGTTTTTTCATACATCATATTATTTAAGTATACAGGATGAATTGGAAACGGAAATGAGGTTCAAAAAGAACATCAACAAATTAAGAGTATTTATCAGCTCTAAAATGCTGGAGCTTAGTGATGTGCGCGAGTACGTTGAAAATTCACTCTATCACAAAGGAATTCACGCTTGGATATACGAAACTCATGCTGGAGCGAGACCCACGAGTGTTAAAGAAACCTCTCTAAATGAAGTAGAGAAAGCTGATATTTATGTAGGGTTATTTTGGAAAAAATATGGCGGAGTTACTATACAGGAGTATCAACATGCTCGCAGACTAAACAAACCTTGTTTTGTCTATATCCGTGATAGAACTCTTCTAAGAGAACAACAACTGGAAGATTTTCTACAAGATGAAGTTTATGAACTAGATCAAGGTGTTGCCTACGACTATTATACAAGTACAGTCGAGTTAGGCGAACAGATCGCCCGCGATATAATGACTTGGTTAGTTCGGCGTCATCGTGAAATGACTGCAGAAATACACCGGGCTGATGTTTCCCAAGCTGAGATTGATCGCCTGCAGGTCGAAGTGAATAAACTTCAAGCTACAAGTCAGGACCATTTACCTACAGGAACTGCTTCAGACTACTTGGCACAGCAAATACGGACTTGGTTTAAAACATTAGGTTACCGTTTTGAAAGGTATGATGTTAAAACTAACGACTATTTCGAATGGATAATAAATATACAGGCTCGACGCGGTTATCAGCGTATTGTTGTGCGAGGTATTGAAGGAGAAGCAAACGTAAATGATATTACAAGTATTAACAATAAAATAGTTGAGGAAAAAGTAGATGAAGGATGGTTAATAGCGCCTCATCGAGTTAGTGACGCTGCTCGTAGCAAGGTTAAAGTTTTAAAAGAACATAATTTATTCTGCTATACATTTGACGAATTAATAGACGAACATGCAGCTTTTGATGGCTACTTCGATTGGCTAGAATCAGAAGTTAAGAGCCGTAGTATTGATGAAATGTATGTTCCACTAGCATGTATTAAAAAAGAATTTGACCCCGTGAGTAATAGCAAAATAGCTGAAAGTCGTTATGATGAACATAATGGCTGGATTGATGGTTACATTGAACGTTGGTTGGACGACCCTGCGAAGGAACATATTTCTGTATTGGGAGAATTTGGCACGGGAAAGACTTGGTTTGCATTGCATTACGCATGGACGGCATTAAAACGATATCGCGATGCCAAAACGCGTGGTATAAAACGGCCACGACTTCCTTTGTACATATCTTTACGAGACTACACTAAGTCAGTCAGTATCGAATCACTTTTTTCAGAATTTATTTTTCGAAAACATGAGATACCTCTTCCAAGCTACTCTGTATTTGAGCAGCTTAATCGTATGGGAAAGCTTCTACTTATTTTTGATGGCTTTGATGAGATGTCAGCTAAAATAGATCGACAGAAAATGATTAATAATTTCTGGGAATTAGCTAAGGTTGTAGTACCCGGTACTAAGGTTATTCTCACAAGCAGGACCGAATATTTTCCAGAGAGCGACGAAAGCCGAACTTTATTGGGTTCAGAGTTACATCCTTCTTCTTCAAAGCTAACTGGAGAATCACCTCAATTTGAAGTAATGGAATTGATAGAATTCAACAATACTCAAGTTAAGCAAATTTTGTCAATCAGAACAGATAGTTCCACCGTTCGACAGGTCTTGGATAATCCACAACTAGTTGATTTAGCTCGACGGCCAGTTATGGTGGACTTTATTCTGGAAGCATTACCTGATATTGAATCGGGTAAGAAAGTCGATTTATCTCGTATCTTTCTGTACGCAACGCGCGCTAAGATGGAGCGAGATATAAAGTCGGAACGCACATTTACGTCTTTAGCGGATAAACTTTACTTTCTTAGTGAACTATCATGGGAAATGCTGGTAACAGAGCAAATGAGCATGAATTATCGCGATTTCCCAGACCGTTTACGCCGCTTATTCAGTCATTCAGTGCAAGAGCAAAAAGAGTTAGATCACTGGCAATACGATATGATGAGCCAAACGATGTTAACACGCAATTCTGATGGCGACTACACTCCAGCTCATCGTTCATTGTTAGAATTTTTTATGGCTTATAAGCTTGTAGCAGAATTGGGGATATTAGCTACGGATTTTACTGCCATAGCCCAGTCACAATCAAATATTGAAACTGATAGCCGATCGCAAGAATATGCTTGGTCATCTTACTTTCTACGTGAACCAGACGAAAC
>CAZOBX010000129.1:12844-15853 GCA_964578045.1 uncultured Kangiella sp.
TCAAATTTTAACAAAAACGGTCTTAGCTTTGATTATCGACATGCTTGAAACAACAACTATCTCGAAGAGCAAAAACCAGGAAAGCCTTTTCGACATATTGTTTTCTCTCAAAAACAAGTCATTTAACGATATAGGGTATCTAGCTGGAAATATTCTATCCATACTAAATTTGCAGGGCATGAATTTATCTGGAGGAGATTTTTCACATTTATGCATTGCTGGAGCTGATTTCGTAAATGCGGACTTAACAAATACCAATTTTACAAATTCAGTGCTGCAAAATTGTAATTTTAGTAACAGTAATATAAGCGGAGCTATATTCAACAATGCAGAATTTAAGGAAACTAGCTGGGGTGAGAGAGGAGGTATTTACTCGTTTGATCTATCCAGGGATGGTCATTATCTTGTTTTTTCTATTCAAGGTAAAGGTATTAGGCTTTGGGATATTTCTCTTGAAAAAGTAGTTGCCCGTTTAACTGTTACTGAAACTATTTATGTTATTAGATTTAGCCATGATGGTAAGCATATAGTGGCGGCGTCACGGAATGGAGAAATTATCATATGTGACAACAAGTTGAAAGAACAGAGGTTGAGAGATCTTCCTAAGTATTACAAAATTGAGAGTTTATGTTTTGGTTTTGAACAGGATTCGTTAATATATGCTGCGGGTCCGACGTTACATACAATTAACATCTTATCTGGTGAACGCAAAACAATAAATGTTAATACAAATGCTAATATTCGAAGTTTATCGTGTGAATATCAAAGTAAAACGTTATCAATTGGATGTAAGGATGGAAATTTAATTGTATTGAGAGGAAATAGTTATAGTCTTGTCATGAAGAGTCGCATTCACTTACATTCGATTAGAGCTTTAGATACAGATATTTCAGGTAGATGGGTCGCAAGTGGCGGGAAGGGCGGGAAACTCACATTAACAGAATTATCAACAGGTAAGATAAATTTCGTAAAACTGCCTGGCGCTATTTTTTCTCTATCCATAAATTCACATTTTGGTCATATTTCTGTGAGCATACATGGGAGGGAATTAGTCATATTAAATATTCCTGATCTTAAAATTATTCATCGCTATCAAGGCCACAAAGAAAACGTTAGAGAATTGCACTATGGTCGAGATGGAAAAAATCTTTTTACTGCAAGCTATGATGGCAGCATTAAAACCTGGTCAGTTCCTTTATATGAAATTATGAATTCAGTTGAATCTACGGCAGACGGAAAAAAAAGAATGCTCTGTCAAAGAGCACAGTTTGTCGGTGCAAAAGGACTAACGGAAGAGTACAATTTCTTCTTTAAAGATCGAGGTGCTATATTATGATAAACATGAGTGAATTTGCATTTGGCGATTATACTAACTCTGGAGTGTTTGAGAAAAACGGCGTGTATTGTAACTATAATTCAACTACTCATAAAGCTGACTTTGTCTTAGTTTCCTGTCCATCTACCTTAGACTCGGGGAGTGATATCACCGATTTTAGTCCGGCACTAGGGTGTATCTATGTTGCTAGCGCAGTTGCGGCTGAGAATCTCTTCGGAGTACAGCGTTCCTTTTTTGTGAAATACATCGATGGACAGTTTGGCTGGTCGCCAAAGCAAATTGCAGATGAAATTTCAACAGAAAAAACAAGCCTTGTTGGTATTAATTATATTCATCGAACATCGTCGATTACAGAATCGATTATTGAGCTTCTCAATACGAAAGATAGCCATCCAAGGATCATAATCGGAGGGATTAACTCCATACTTAATGCAAAAAAAATACTAGCAAAATATCCTGACATTATTTGTTGTACCGGTGAAGGTGAGAAGGTTATTAGGCAACTATTGATGGGTGATACATTAAAAAATATTGATGGTATTTCTTATATTCAAAATAATAGAATTGTAGTCAATCGTCCTATAATGTTGAGGATTGATAGTGATGAAGATGTACCTGTATTGTATAAACAATTTGGTGCGATCTATAAGAATGAAAAGAGCGAAATTGAGGCGGCCATGTTAACAACACGAGGATGCCCTTGGGTTTGCTCTTTTTGTTCAACTCCCAGAAGCATGGGAAAAGCTAGATATCGAAAAATGAGTCGGATAATTCAGGACATTGAGTATTTACATTATGAACATCGAGTTAAAGTAATTCATATATATGATGACATCTTTATTATTAATAAAAAAAGAGCCAAACAGTTTGTGGAAGCAATAAGAGCACGAAATCTCGATGGTAAGTTGTCATTTAAGGTATTAGCGCGAGCCGATGTAATATGTCGGTTTTCAAAAGGGTTATTGTGTGACCTAAAGAGGTCGGGTGTCGACAGGGTTGCGATTGGTATTGAAAGTGGAAACAATCAGTTGCTAAACAAGATAAAGAAAGGTATTTCTACAAATAAGGTAATATATGCTCTAAGATTGCTCAAACATGCAGGAATAAAAACAAGAGGCTTTTTTATGTTCGGATTGCCTGACGAGACTGTTCAAGAAATGGAAGAAACATATCACTTCGCAGTTTATCTGCACAAAAAAGGATTACTAGATACTGGTGTGGCTCATTTCGCTAAAGTATACCCAGGTACAGACTGGGAGCAAGAAGCTATGGATAAAGGAAAGATATTAGCACTATCAGACAATTATATACCTGTCGTTTCCTTCGATGGAACGAAAATTCAAAGGAATTCAGCTATACCTAATGAAGCCCTGAGTGGAGTGGACAAGTTTGTTGTTTTAGGCTACGTTGAGAAAACCAATAAGGTATTCACAAAAAAACTTAATAATGGAAAGTTCTTGGAAGGAAAATCTAGTAAACGTAAGTATACATACAAGTTGGGGCATTAAAATTTCGGTTAAACTTCATCTTAGAAAATTTTAATCTTCAATTTTAAATCTAAGCTGACAGTAGTAATCCAAAATTGATATTGAATAAGAGGTATTCGTAGTTACTTTTTGGAATAGAAAAACATCTCAAAAGTGCAGATTTTTTCGTTGGATCTACACAGCAGG
>CAZOBX010000130.1:0-5204 GCA_964578045.1 uncultured Kangiella sp.
TTGAAAGCAAACTTAACACGGAGAGTCGCTAAAATACTGATGCTGGATGGCTGCTTTTATCAGGAGTTAAGGTTACTTAGATTGATCAGCTAAATGAAACAAAAACTCGAGTAGAATTGCATCGCATGCAAAGTCATTAGCAAAGTCAGGAGTATAACTCGCGCCTCGTCAATTCAGACAAACGCTGAAAAACGTCATAGTGAAAATACAAATTACTGCATTGATGGCTTTCTTTTAAAGGATAAAATTATGACCAAATACCGAACCGAAAATGATTCATTTGGTGAATTGAAGGTACCGGCCGATATGTATTATGGGGCGCAGTCGGCCCGATCATTAATCAATTTTCCGATTGGTGTGGAAACTATGCCCAAGCCGTTGATTCGCGCTTTGGGAATTATCAAGCAATCTGCAGCACAGGTGAATAGGGATTTTGGTGTGTTGGATGATGCCATTTGTCAGGCGATTATGCAGGCTGCTGGTGAGGTGATGGCGGGTAAACTTGATGACCATTTTCCACTTTCAGTATGGCAAACAGGTTCGGGTACCCAAAGTAATATGAATAGTAACGAGGTGATCTCCAACCGCGCTATTGAGATTCTCGGAGGTACCATTGGCAGCAAAGAACCGGTGCACCCTAACGACCACTGTAATATGGGTCAATCGTCAAACGATACTTTTCCGACGGCAATGCATATCGCGGCTGTTGAAGAGATTACTCACCGCTTATTGCCGGCATTAGAATATTTGCGTGACGAGTTAAATAATAAATCTGAGTCATTCAATCAGTTGGTTAAAATTGGTAGAACCCATACCCAGGATGCGACACCGCTAACACTCGGCCAGGAATTTTCAGGTTACACCGCGCAAATGAATAATGCCGTCCGCAGAGTCGAAGCGGTATTGCCCGCGCTCTACCAATTGGCTCAAGGTGGTACAGCCGTGGGTACGGGGCTTAATACTATCAAAGGGTTTGATGTGAAGTTTGCCGAGCAGGTGGCAAAGGTCACAAAACTTCCCTTTAAAACCGCTGAAAATAAGTTTGAGGCACTCGCCGCTCATGATGCCATTGTAGAGGCCAGTGGTGCGTTAAACACTGTCGCTGTCAGCTTGATGAAAATTGCCAACGATATTCGCTTTTTAGGCTCAGGGCCGCGCTGTGGTATTGGTGAAATCAGCCTGCCCGAAAATGAACCTGGCTCGTCGATTATGCCCGGTAAGGTGAACCCGACACAATGTGAGGCGTTGACCATGATTTCAACGCAGGTGATAGGAAATCATACAACCATTTCGATTGCTGGCTCGAACGGGCATTTTGAACTCAATGTCTTCAAGCCGGTGATGATTTATAACCTGCTGCAATCGATCCGTTTACTTGCCGACGGTTGTCAGTGTTTTACCTCTAAATGTGTCGTCGGTATTACCGCCAACGAAGAGCGTATTGCTAAGCTACGTGATGAGTCATTGATGTTGGTCACTGCGCTAAATCCGCATATCGGCTATGATAATGCCACCAAAATAGCCAAAAAAGCCCATAAGGATGGTTCAACTCTGTTAGCGGCCGCTCTTGCTCTTGATTTGTTGACCGAAGAAGAGTTTAAACAATGGGTCGTACCAGAGAAAATGATTGGACCCAAAACATAAATAAAGCGCAATAGGTCGACTGGTATTTAGTTTGGAGTTTATCTCTTCGCGGCCAACTGTGCAAAAGTCAATGGGACTTTTCACTCCAGCGTTACCTTGTTTTATTACAAGGGTATAAATTTCGGTTGTCGCTACATCACTATGACCAAGTAATTTTTTGTAAAATACGGGAAACGAAGGATAGACCGCCGGAGCTGGATGAGTTGATTAGCGGAGCAAAGATATCATTTAAAATATCGGCTTCAGATATTAATGCTCTGCAAAAACGCTTAACAGAAATAAAAGAAACTGAAGAGACTTTGAATTCTGGTATGTTTATATCACTTATTTCTTCACTCGATTCTGTAAAAGCATTGGATGGCAAAGAACAACAAGATTTATTACGCGCAACTGGTTATTTAATGGATAACATTAGCTTTTTAGGTGAACTTAAAAAAACCAAAGGTGCTATAAGTAACCCGTATGCGGACTTTTTTCTGGATGGGGTTACAGGGCATTACCATATAGATGGATGCACAACCACCTTTGGTAAAACCCCTAAAACGCACAAATCGGAGTGGTTTGCGTTTAGCTGTGACGCTACCAATGGAACTGTTTGTAACCTGACTACGCCACAAACCTATACTTTATACTGGTGTGATGAATAAAGTTCATCAGATGTCTTAGTATTTGGATTCCAGCTGTACTGTTGGACTAAGAGGGTCAGCAGAACTTGGTCCAAAATGAAGTTAAGTGAGCTCCTGTCGAATCTTTAGTCAGTAAATTATAGGTGCTCGGAACCCCACGACTTAACCAGTGCCTTCAATAGAAGGCGTAAACTACAACGCCTCAATTGGGGGCAAGCGTTAGATGTAAATAACGCTGAAACTTTGGAAAATGGAGAAATGAAAATGAAAAATATTATCCCAATCATTATTATATTGACGTTAGCGGTCACGATAACGACAGCATGTGGATCAGAATCATCACCATTGGATGTAGTGAATCAAAGAATGAAGGCATACAATGACCATGATTTGAAAACTTTCTTATCGACTTATGCTGAAGGTGTTGAAATCTACACCTATCCCTCTGAGCAGCTCGCAAAAGGTAAAGAACATTTAAAATCTATATTTGAGCCAATGTTTAAAGAAGGGGATGTTAAGGTAACCATACATCATCAAATCAATAAAGATAGCTATGTAATTAATCATGAGACAGTGGAATATGGTACGAGCAAGACAGAGTATGTTTCAGTTTATAAAGTCAAAAATGGTCTAATCACCGAAGTGCGATTTGTGAGAGACTAAACATCTAACAATTTGCTCTAGTCGGGACGCGTGCTGCGCATGCACCGCTGAGCAAGGCGTTGAGGCTGAAGGAAAAGGTACGACCAAATTTATCTAATCTATTTTAACGGGGAGAGTCACCTCAAATGAAATTAATCGAGGTGAACCGAGAAAGTATTCACATAGGAACACCTTTTTTGGTGTAAATTTTAATTGAAAAATCGAGGATTAGATTTTCCTATAGCCTCGTTAGCAGCATATTCCCATACTTTAGTAACCAAGTAAAAGCCATGGTGGAAATTATGGTAGCGCTTAACAAGCAGAAGTTGTCGAAAACTAACTGTTAACTCCTTGGTCGCAACAGTCATTTTCATCAACTTAAAACATTAACGGAGAGGATGAGATATGTTCGGTAATACATTGGTGCTGCTCTTGATGATGGTCACTTCTTACCCAGAAGAGCAGAGGTTACTCAGGTTTATAGGAAACTCGGGGTTTGAAATTTCAGATGGTCAAAATATCATTCTGATTGATTTCCCATATAAGTCTGGAGCCTACGGCTACATGACTTTCAAAACCTCTGAGATTCACAAACGGCGCAATTCTCTGTGTCTCTTCACTCACCGTCATGCTGACCATTTTAACCAAGAGGATCTGTCTGCCATAGGTTGCGTTGTTGCGGGCCCCTCAGAGGTCTTAACCGAGGTCGAATCTTCTCAACATCTTGGAGATGGATCTCCTTGGAAATTCCGTGGAGCACTGATTTCTTGTATACAATCCGAACATGGCGACGTCGAGCATTGTTCATACTCTATTCACTGGCACAACACTACTTTCGTGGTTGCAGGTGACGTCGAGTCTCTGCAACCTGTACTCAAGCGGGTAACAGAAATAGATTTCCTGCTTGTTCCCTACTGGCTATCAGGCGAATTACATCAGGTTCGTAAACGCTATCCAAAGGCGAAGATCATAGTGTCACACCAGGAATCGGGTGACAGAAACGAACTGTGTAAAGGCTGTCTACGCCTCGAGCAAGGAGGCTCAGTTGATTGGTAGCCTGCCGCCTAACGAATCATTGCAGCTAACTCAAACTAATGTTTGAGTGGCAAGTGCCTGCAATTGAAAGCAAAACAAACATAAAATCAACATGAAAAAAATATGTTCAAGCCAGCTGGTATGGATGGTGACACCACCGAATAGTTCAGACGGCGGAGGTAGTATCGGATTGACTTTAGTTATTGGTCTGCTTATATTAACTAGAACACGAAAGTCTGGTTAAAGGTCATGCCAAAATATGGCTCACCAGCGGTTGACCTTATGCAAATAAAAGGAATGAGTTATATGAAAAATCTGGCAAATATTACGTTGCTATTTGTATTTGTTTTCGCGACAAGTGATGAAATTTATAAGTAGAAAGATGAGAAAGGTAAAACTCATTATGGAGCGAAACCTTCAGCGGAAAAATCAGCGGAGAAAATTGAAATTAAAGAACCTAAGGTTGACCAAGCTAGCGTAAAGCGACTAAAAAAATTAACCTCTAAGGCGAATAGCTATAAGAGTTTTTCAAGTCGCAATGCTGCTTTTGCAGAACGAAAGAAGCCATAGCATGTTAGAGATTTCAAACAAAAATATAGAGCTTAGACCTTTCATTGAAGGGGACGCAATAGAATTTGTAAAGGCGGTTACGGAGAGTGTTAAAAGTGTAGGCTTGTGGATGCCTTGGTGTCATAGTGAATATTCTGAAGAAGAAGCCAATAACTGGTTCAGCAGTTGCCAAAAGAATATTGATGACGATTTTGCATATGATATAGGAATTTTCTCGGTTATTGATGGAAAACTGATTGGCGGTATCTCTATAAACCAAATCGATCGCATCAACAAGATAGGCAATATTGGATATTGGGTAAGAGAATCCCGACAAAACCAGGGGCATGCTACTGACGCAGTTAAACTGATAGCGAGCTTCGGCTTTAATACCCTTGGACTGACTCGCTTAGAGATAGTAATTTTAGAAAACAATATGGCTAGTCGTAGTGTTGCAGAAAAATCGGGAGCAACCTATGAGTGTATCGCGGAGAACCGGCTGGTACACAATGCACGAGCAATGGCGGCGGCGGTATATTCGATATTGCCGTCATAAGTCTTCTAACGATAACAGGCAAGCGGGGCCCCGCTTTAAGTGTTAGGCAAAAATCATATTTGAGTAACTAAATGAACACCACAAAAAAAATTAATGGCGGGTGCCTTTGCGGAAAAGTCCGTTTTACCGTGAATAGTTCTGCTACTACTCAC
>CAZOBX010000130.1:5214-15828 GCA_964578045.1 uncultured Kangiella sp.
CTACTCACACCGTGATTTGTCATTGTGAAACATGTCGGAAAAATGCGGCATCGCCAGTAGTAGCGTGGTTGACGTTCAAACTAAAAGAGTTAATATTTACCCAAGATAAACCTAAAGAATTTAGATCTTCTAATTGCGTAATTAGGTCTTTTTGCTCTACCTGCGGTACACCTATAAGCTATTTTCACAGCGATCGTCCTACTGAAATTGATATAACCACCTGTAGTTTGGATGAGCCGGAAATGTTCCCTCCTACACATCACTCATGGTTAGAGGACGACTTGAGTTGGATACAATTTGACGATAAGTTACCTAAACATCAAAGGACAAGGTCTGAAAGTGCAGACTGATAGACTGTGCCTAACAAGTACATTAAATTCGCACCCTACGGCGGTTTATGTAGACGTTAAATTATTTAATCGAGTTTGGCTTTGAAAATTGCGAATACAAAAAAGGAAGATCACCTTGTACTGATAGAGATTTGGGAAGCATCGGTTAGAGCTACTCATGATTTCTTACAGGAAGAAGATATTGTTACCTTAAAGCCTCTGATTTTAGAGCAATACTTTGATGCTGTTGATTTAAAGTGTGCAAAAGACCAAAGTGGAAATATTCTAGGCTTCTGTGGTGTTCATGATGGAAACATCGAGATGCTTTTCATTTCACCAGACTCTAGAGGTTCTGGTGTTGGTTCACTTTTAACAAATAACGCAGTTAATAATCCGGATGCTACGAAAGTAGATGTTAATGAACAAAATAAACAGGCTTTAGGCTTCTATAAGCATGTAGATTTCAACGTGGTAGGTCATTCACCACTTGATGGCCAGAGAAAACCATACCCTCCACTGCATATGGAGCTAAGCAAAATTTAACCAGGGCTTAAAAAGGAAAAGACAATGAATTCTATTTATTACTTCGGAGTTATGGTAAGGCTATTCGCTATAGCTCTGTTCGTTTATAGTGTTGGCAGATTAGAATTTATCGCCAATTATGCTTCCTATTCCGAAAACTCTTTAGGCCCAAGTATCGTTTTTTCTCTTTTGAGTTCTGTTCTCCCGATGCTTATCGCCTTTATTCTCTGGTTTTTTCCTCTAACTGTTGCTAGAAAAATATTGCCTACAACAGAAGATGAGTCAAATACGACTAATGCTCAGTCTTTACTCACGATAGCAGTCTTAGTAATTGGAGTTTATACTTTTTATTACGCAATTATAGACAGTATATACTGGTTAACCATTGTTCATGTTTTTGTAAGGGATGAATTCGGTACTATTTCAAAAGTATTATCAAATCAAGATAAAGCTAATATTGTTGTTACGGTCATTGAGTTTGTTTTGGCTCTAGTCTTGTTGGCAAGAGCTAAAACTATCGGCCATCTGCTAACGAGATTTGCAAGGTAAAATATTTAAACCAGTAAAGGCGGGCGAAAATTAAATCGCTATTCGCTCTTTTTTCGCGCGCTTAAAACGTTAGATGTACAAATGATTAAGAGAAAACTACTTATTTCTGCTAGCATGCTTTTTCTGTGTTCGGCTGTTGCTTTCTTTCACGTTAATAAAAAATTGCTCTATTACTATCAAGCAAAATTTCATTATTTGTGGAAACACAATGAATTGTAAAATGTGGCGAACAAGTTTGCGTTAGACGCAAATATAGAGAAATACTCGATTGGCTGTATAGGTGCTAAATGTAGTGTGCGAATTCGTTATACAAATAAAAAATTTGATAATGAGATAACGGGCAAAAACGCCGATGAATATGTTGAACTCACTGTTGCATCAAGGCCGGATTTTGCACAGAAACATGAAAGGTATTTGATTTTTCATCTTGGAGCTTCGGAGAAGTTTGGTAAGCAATTCAACATTACTTATAAATACTACACAGAGGGCACTCAAAAGCAAAAAAAGTGTAAAAAAAAAGACTATAAAATTTCAATCTTTGGTCAATGCGATGTTCGTCTAAGCGACAACTGGAGCATAACCTATCATAGGATTAATTTCGAAAAATACGAAAACGGATAAGAAATTTCTAACAAGTAAAGGCAGGCAAAGTTTACACACTACACGTGTGTTATTTTTGCCTGATTAATACGTTATAGAAAATGAGTATTACTATAGGTTTTATGATGAAAACGATTCTACCCATTATGTTTCTTCTAAATTTTCTGCTTGGAGAGATTGCAGTTTCTGCAGAAGAGAGGGAGCTTCCTTTAGCGACCGGAGAATGGTCTCCTTATACAGGCAAAGAGTTGGAGGGAGGTGGATTTTTTACAGAGATAATGACCCTCATTGTTAAAGAAATGGGAATGAAACCCGTGTATAAATTTTTTCCATGGCCTAGGGCAGCAATGAATACTGAAAAGGGGCTGTTTTTCGGAGCGTTCCCCTATGCCCTCTCTGAGGAGCGAGAGAAAAAGTTTAATTTTTCTGATCCTATTCATTCTGGAGGGCTTGTATTTTTCTATAGTAAAAAACATTTCAAAGAACAATTTATTTACAAAACCTTGAACGATTTTAAAACCTACAGGATTGGAACTTTACGTGGAAGCTTCCCATATGAGACACTATCAAAGGCAGGTTTTAAAAAAATAGATACAGTGACTAGTGTAAAACAATTAATTAAAATGTTAAATGCTGGGCGAATTTCATTCGTAATGTTAAATAAAGATGTAGGGCTTTCAGAAGTTAATGCCCTTTTTCCTAAAGAAAAAGAACATTTTGGATTTTTGGATGATATCTTTCCTAAAACAGCGGCACGTTTGATGATTTCAAGAAGTTATCCCAATTCTGATAGGCTACTAGAACAATTCAATCATGCTCTAAAGCAAGTAAAGAAGGATGGAAAAATTGATCGCATTTTGGTGAAGCATGGTTTTAAATAAATTAAAGAAACACTTGGTAAATGTTGATTTTATGGAACATATTAATTTTGAGACAAACCTGACATTTGGAGAATATGATAGCGTTCAATCTCAGGTGCTTAAAATACCGTTAGTCTAAATTCATGGAGTATCATGAATAAGTGATCATAATATTTCGTATGGCATTAAACGCAAAAACGGCTGGCAAGTAAATTATTATGAGATTAAAACTCATCAGGTTTCATCTGAGAGTGAGGGATGGGCATTTAAATAATATGCAGAAAATGCGGATATTTACCAATCGGTAAGTGAATAGACTTCCATTTCCCCTATGCTTTTAACCCGCAACGATAGAGTTTTCAAGTCAACCGTCGCACGTCAGGCTAGTTATTTTACTGCGCTTAGGGCAGAATACTGCTTACCTAATACTATCTAACATAACAAAACATAGGTGTTTCAATATGATTTCTCATATCCTAAATATCAACAAGGGCTTCCAATTAAGGGGAAAACGGCAAACACAAGGTAGTTTATTGTTGGGGCTTGCCTTGCTGGCGTTTAGCCTTGTCGGTTGCTCTGAGCAATCCACGCAAAATGAAGATGGCAACGAAGTAAAACCGATTGGTGAAAAACAAGTCACTACCAAGGTCGAAAAACCTGCATCGGAGGTTTTGCAAAGTAAGGATTTTCAAGCCGTTTATGAGGGAATATCGATCCCTGAACTTAAACGGCATATTCAATATTTATCATCAGATGAAATGGCTGGCAGAGAGCCAGCATCTGAGGGTGATCGAATGACGGCCGAATATTTAATTAATGCATTTAAGAAATTAGGTCTGTTACCAGGCAATGGCGACAGTTATTTACAAAAAGTTGAACTGCTTGCCATCAACTCTACCGTCAGTCAAAATCTTAAAATAGCGGATATTCAATTTACTGCTGCGGAAAACTATGTGGCCAATACCAGACAAAAACAGCCACTAAGAACTTTAACCGATTCAGAACTAGTCTTTGTAGGTTATGGCATCAACGCTCCAGAATATGGCTGGAATGATTATCAAGGATTAGACGTAACCGGAAAAACCGTGGTGATTTTGGTAAACGATCCTGGTTATGCGACAGGCGACCCAGCTTTATTTGCTGGAAATACTTTAACCTATTACGGACGTTGGACTTATAAATACGAAGAAGCCGCAAGGCAAGGTGCCAAGGCGGCGATTATCATTCATGAGACTAAACCTGCCAGTTATGGTTGGAGCGTAATAAAAAATGGTTGGACTGGCACTCAATATCATTTACCAAGGAATAAAAATAGTGGTCCTGTGGTTGATGTGGAAATGTGGATCAGCATCGGAAAAACCAACGAACTATTCAGCAAAGCGGGATTGGATTTTGCAACAGAAAAAGCAAAAGCTCAGGTAAAAGGATTTAAAGCAGTGAACTTAGGGTTAACGGCATCGGTGCAAGTAACTTCTGAATTTAAGCAGTCAGGCTCCAATAATATCGTGGCAACCTTGCCTGGTAGCGAGGCAGCTGATGAGCACATTATTTATATGGCTCATGTGGATCATTTGGGTCAGGATACTTCACTGGAAGGCGACCAAATTTATAACGGGGCGCATGATAACGCCAGCGGCAGCGCGGGCATACTAGAAATTGCCAGAGCCTATACCAATCTCAAAAATAGACCAAGACGCTCGATCACTTTTGTTGGCGCTGCAGCAGAAGAACAAGGTACATTAGGTTCAAAATATTTTGCTGATAACCCAACCATGCCATTGTCAAAAATTGTCGGCTTGATCAACATGGATAGCATCAATATCACAGGCCGTAAGAAGGATGTCAGTGTCAAAGGATATGGGAAATCTGAACTAGAAGATGTACTAAAAATCGCCGCTGAATTTCAAAATAGAACGCTTATACCCGAAGCACATCCTGAAAGAGGATATTATTATCGCTCGGATCATTTTAGCCTGGCCAAAAAAGGGGTGCCCGGATTAAGCGCAGGCGGTGGCACTGTTCCTCTTAACGAGACTGAAGCTGAAATTGACAGCCGAGTTGGCGCACAAGTCGCTAAATGTTATCACCAACTGTGTGATGAATATTCCGAAGATTGGGGCTGGGATGGTGCCAAAGAAGATCTACAACTGTATTTAGCCACCGGTTATATCCTGGCAACCGGTAAGCAATGGCCGAACTGGTATCATGGCACAGAATTTCGGGTGTTAAGGGATAATATGATGCAGGCGGATCTGTTAGCCGAGCCTAACCACTAAATTTCTCATCGCAAAAGGTTAGCACATTAAGGGACACCTAGAATGTGAGATCGCTGATGATGAGCTCAGTAAATAAAAGGTTTAACAAATGAACAGTTTTATCTCTCATTCGTCGCTAACTCCTATCCTTGTTCTTGTCGGCCTGCTCTCGGCCTGCGGAGGAGGTTCTGACAATACCTCAACGCCAAGTCCTGCGCCGCCACTCCAGTTCGGTGTGGATCAGAAATTTTTGCCCCCTGCATTTGGCGGATCGAAAGTCGTGGGCTCAATGCCCTACCATTGGATCGACCCATTGCGCGAGGAGCCACTGACTTCAGAAGTCGGCGACCAGCGCGAGCTGATGGTACGGATCTTTTACCCGACCGACGAGACTTCCGGTGATCTCGCGTTGCCGGTCATCCGCGAAGACGAGTTAAACTCACTGACCGCTCGTCAGGCGGTCGCAAACCACGCCCTGCGGTCCTCGAACTACACGGGAGTGAATTGGCCAATTATTGAGAATGCAGCACTATCAGACGACCTGACGCGGTATCCGGTGGTGATCTACTCGCACGGAGGAGGCGGTGCTCTGGAAAACAACCTGTTCATCATCGCTGATATCGCCAGCCGTGGCTTTGTGGTTCTGGCTATTAATCACACTTTTTACTCTGATTTCGTTCGCTTCCCCGACGGACATGTAGTGACAAGTCTTGGCTTCGGGTTAAATGACGACGGGATAATCGATACCAATGAAGCGCAAGCCCTGGCCGATGTCGCCGAGGTGTGGTCAGCTGATCAGCTTTTTGCCTACAACCAACTCCTGACGATGGACCAAGATACAAGTAATCAGTTCGATGGCCGCCTGGACTTTAACCGCGTCGCTACCGCGGGATACTCATTCGGGGGTTTCTCGGCTTACCTTTCGGCCAGTGCTGATGCTCGCATAGCAACAGTGATCAATCTGGACGGGAGTATATTCACAAACCCTGTGCCATTTCTTGCGGTGCCGTTCTTGTACATCCAAAACGAGGCTTACGACCATTCAATATTCAGTAATGTCGGCGCCCCAAGTTACGCAGCGGTCTTTGACGGCGGCATCAACCACGGAGCATTCAACGACCTCTCACTGTTCTGGCGTTGGGACTTTCCGTTGCTCGAGCCATACGGATCCTTGGGTGGTGAAGCAGCATTACGTACGACTACGGAGCTCATGAACCAGTTCTTGCGCAAATCTCTAGACGGAGATCCAGCGCCTGTGTTGGATGACGACGCACAAGTACCAGCAGGCGTTCTGGTGTTTCGATTCTGAATGCGCGAAGTTCATAAGGAGCACATATGATAAAATTTGGCAGCATAATTTCAATGACAATAATGCTCTTTCTGATATCTTTTATTACTGACGCGAGTAATGAAAATAGAGCTGATGTGTTCAATAAAATGAAATCATTAGTGGATGTGTGGAAAAAAGAAGGAGAGCTAGATGCAACCAATTTGCTAAGTTTGGAAGACTCACATCAACACTCTTTGGGTTTTGATCTATCTGACATCCCACGCAAAGTACACAGAAAGGAAATGTATATGAGCAGATCTGGGGAGGAACTATCTGAATTAGTCTTGGTGCGTAGCGAACAATAAGTATTAAATTAAAAATCAAAAGAGTACGCGGGTTTATTGACTGAACTCTGGTATTTTAAAATACCATTCAATTTAAGGAGAAACGAATGTTAGTATCAGGAAAATTTGATGTTGAACTAAAACCATTAGACGCCTATGCAAAAGGAAGTAATGGTGTAACACTTGGGCGAATGTCTATCGATAAAACGTTTACCGGGGCATTATCTGCAACCATGTTAAACGCTTTGTCACCAGTTAAGGGCTCTGCTGGATATGTTGCAATTGAACAAGTCAAAGGTAAACTTGATGGAAAGAAAGGAAGTTTTGTCCTTCAGCATTATGGGACAATGAATAGCAACAGCCAACACCTCACACTTGAAGTAATCCCTGATTCTGGTACAAGTGAATTAGAGGGTTTAACCGGAAAAATGAGTATTAAAATTGAAGATGGCCAACATTTTTATGAATTTGAGTATGAGTTGCATGACTAATCTGTAGCAGTGTCCGGCTTGATTTTACAGTTTAGAACTACTAGTTTAATTCTATTCTGACAGTGAACGACTCTTCGATTGAAAGAAAAGAAATAGCCTGCCGGCGCGGCAACCTACACAAATTTTTATTTAAACAGTTCAAGATTATGCTTCTAAATAGACTAGTTATTATCTTGCTAATATTTTGCCAACCTGTCCTGGCGACACCTTTTGATCAGTTGCTAGTAAAAGCTGCGCTGGACAGAACTCAATCAACAGTGCGATATGACGGCGGTTATTACGCCATTGGTTACCCCAATGGTGACGTACCAAGTAATATAGGCGTTTGCACCGACGTGATTATTAGAAGTTATCGGGAACTCAATATCGATTTACAAAAATTAGTCCACGAAGACATGTTGGATAATTTTTCGGAATACCCTTCCAAACGAATTTGGGGATTAACTAAAACTGATAAAAACATTGATCATCGACGAGTACCAAATTTACAAGTATTCTTTTCCCGCAAAGGTAAAAAATTAAAAATAAGCCAACAAGCCAGTGACTATCAAGCAGGGGATATTGTCACCTGGATGCTGGGCGGCACCTTACCGCATATTGGCATCGTCAGCGATAAGATTAATCCTGATACTGGCCAGTTGATGGTTGTGCATAATATTGGTGCAGGTCCACAGCTGGAAGATATGCTTTTTGATTTTGAAATTACCGGACACTATCGGTATGACCGGATTCAATAGTTATAATTCTGTTCTATGGCCTGAGCGCTCGCTCTCCACGGGCAATTGCCACACATCCGGAACGTACGATTTCAATAATATCACTTTGCCGTTTAATCGAACGGATAAAAGCATTAAGTTTGTCTTTTTTACCGGTGAGTTGAACGGTGTAAATTTTACTGGTGCTATCTACGATTTGCCCTCTGAATATATCGGTCGTTCGAACAATCTCTTCTCGCATATCGGGGGTTGATGCACTCAACTTAACAAACATTAATTCGCTTTCAATATGCTCGGCTTTGCTAAGCTCCGAAATCTTTAATACATCTACCAGCTTGTTCACTTGCTTGATGATCTGTTCAATCACCCGATGATCACCATTAGTGGCGATGGTAATTCGAGACAAACTTTTATCTTCAATCGCGGCAACAGTTAAACTTTCAATATTAAAGGCTCTTTGGGAAAACAAACCCACAATACGTGATAAAGATCCTGGTTCATTCTCTAATAAAATCGATAAAACTGTCTGCATTATGCGTCTACTCCTTTAGCCAACAACATGTCATCAATTGCGCCGTAACGCTTTTGCATCGGATAAACGTGTTCATGTTCTTCCACTAGAATATCGAGCAAAACCAGTCGATCTTTTAATCCAAAGGTTTCTTCCATGGCGCCATCTAGCTGTTTCGGCGAGGTTACTTTCATCCCTACATGACCGTATGCTTCCGCCAGTTTGACAAAATCTGGCAACGAATCCATATACACATTAGAGTGGCGGCTCTGATAGTTGATATCTTGTAATTGTTTGACCATACCTAGATTTCGATTATTCAACAGAATAATTTTGATCGGCAGTTTATATTGCAGGCAAGTCGATAACTCCTGTATGTTCATTTGAATGGAACCATCGCCGGTGATACACGCAACTACTGCGTCTGGATGGGCGAATCGAACCCCCATCGCAGCCGGCAAACCAAATCCCATGGTGCCCAAACCGCCGGAATTGATCCATTGTTTTGGACGTTTAAAGGGATAATGCAAAGCGGCAAACATTTGGTGTTGACCCACATCAGAAGTGATAAACGCCTCGCCGTTGGTGGCTCGATAAACGGCGTCGATCACTCGCTGTGGTTTAATGCTATCGCTGGAATTTTCATATCGAAGACAATCCCGCCTTCGCCATTGATTAATTTGTTGCCACCAGTTTTTGATCGCCTTTATATCTTGCTGGCTGGACTCCTGATCGATCGCACTCAACAATTGATCAATAACCACTTCGATCGAACCCACCACCGGAATATGCGCCTGGATGTTTTTGGAAATTGAAGTGGGATCGATGTCCACGTGAATAATGGTCGCATCGGGACAAAATTTGCTGCAATTATTGGTTACCCGATCATCAAAACGAGCCCCCAACGCCAAAATCACATCGGCGTTGGCCATGGTTTTATTCGCTTCATAAGTGCCATGCATGCCTAACATGCCGACAAAATTGGGATGTTTACCATCAATGCAGCCTAACGCCATCAGGGTATTGGTCACCGGCGCGTTAAGTATTTTAGTCAGTAGTAAAAGTAACTCAGAAGCCCCTGCTGAAATTACCCCACCACCTGCGTAAATGATCGGTTTTTTCGCTAATAATAAGGTTTTGGCGACTTTTTTAATCTGTTTTGGATGGCCGCGGATGGTTGGATTATATGAACGCATTTTTATTTCAGCGGGCATATGATAGCTAAACTTTTCATTCGGACTTAATTTATCCTTAGGTAAATCCACCACCACCGGACCAGGCCTGCCAGTTTTAGCCAGATGAAATGCTTTAGCAATCATGGTCGGTATTTCGCTGGCTGAGCGACAACTGTAACTGTGTTTTACGATGGGTCTTGAACAACCCAAAATATCGGTTTCCTGAAAAGCATCGTCACCGATTAAATGGGTCGCCACCTGACCGGACAATACCACCATCGGAATGGAGTCCATGTAAGCGGTAGCAATACCAGTGACACAGTTGGTTGCGCCAGGGCCCGAGGTGACTAAAACCACCCCGACCTTATTGGTAGAGCGACTGTAGCCATCCGCCATATGGGTGGCACCTTGTTCATGACGCACCAGGATATGCTGCAACTCATCTTGCTGATGTAATACATCGTAAATATCTAACACCGAACCGCCAGGATAACCAAAAATATGTTTAACCCCCAGATCAACCAACGCTTTAACCACCATTTGAGCGCCGGAGTATTTTTGTTCGGTCATTTTTATTCTCACATTAATTATTAAAAGTCATTGTCACGCGACCATCCATGGACATAAAAAAACCCCCGTTTCTTTCGAAGCGGGGGTTTGTTGTTTTTGTTTTCTTTAATTCAACAGAAATCCCCGTGGCGTCTCGACAACCACGAGTACTAAGTTAATAATGTTAGCGACTTGTTGTGTGCACATAATTTATATAGGGTTCAACTGCTTAGGTTAATTATTATCCTTAATATGGAGTCTGGTCTACTAACTAAAAGTAATAACAGGTTGAAGTCGTTAATACATAACGTGTTAATGTTTGTTAAGTTCGAATAGCGGAAGTTCGAATTAACGTTTTAAGATTTCTAAAAGCGGTTTCGCGACGCTGCGCTTTCTTGCGACCTACTTTTGGCAAAGGCCCCAAAAGTAGGCAAAAGCGCTTT
>CAZOBX010000131.1:0-15743 GCA_964578045.1 uncultured Kangiella sp.
GGCGAAATTCTAATTCATGTTGAATGAACATCGCCTGGTGACTAAAACAATCATATGGAGATAAATAAAATGCAATTTTTATGTTTAATTTATGAAGCGGAGTCTTTAATGGCCAGCCGCAGCGAAGAGGAAAACGGTAAGATTTTTGCTGGTTATATGAGCTTTACTGAATCTGTTAAGGAATCCGGACAACTGGTCGCCGGTGATGCGCTACAACCGACCGATACCGCCACCACCGTGCGGGTTCGCAACAATGAAACGCTGATAACAGATGGGCCTTTTGCCGAAACCAAGGAGCAATTGGGTGGTTATTATTTGTTAGAGTGTTCGTCTTTAGATGAGGCGATAGCACAAGCGGCTAAAATACCCAGTGCGGCTTTTGGGAGTATTGAAGTTCGACCGATTATGGTGTTTGATAAGGCGTGAGTTTTATTTTCACCCTGTCCCTCTCGGCAATTGCTCCTGCATTGCCCTAATGGCCTACATCCTTGTAGGAATCCCCTCAAGGGAGAGGGGACTTAAATGAAGGTTCGTATGGATCTATTTATTTATTGGATTTCTAAATTCATTTTATTTATCCAACCAATGACCGCAAATGATTAATAATCTGATCCAAACCTCCTATCCACAGGCTTTAGCCAAGCTGATTGTGATCTTAAAAGACATTCATCAAGCCGAAGATTTTTTGCAATCGGCGGTCGAGCAAGCACTGCTTAAATGGCCGGAATCACAACCAGACAATACCGTCGGGTGGTTAGTCACAGTGGCGCAAAACAGGTACATTGATTATTACCGCAGGCAACAAAAGCAGCAATCAATCGATGCCATACCTGAACCTACTGTTTTACCCGATTTGAGTGAACAAGCCCTATTACTGAGTTATAACGATGATCTACTGCGCCTGATTTTTACTTGTTGCCATCCTGCCCTTAATCAAGAAACTCAGATCGCTTTAGCCCTAAAACACATTTTAGGCTTAAATGTGGTGCAGATTGCCAATGCCTTGGTGATTAGTAAAAAGACGTTAGAGCAGCGGTTAATTCGCGCCAAGAAAAAAATTAGCGTGAATAATATTCAATATGAAATCCCGGTAAGCCAACAATGGCCAGCACGTTTGAATGGCGTTTTAAGAACGATTTATCTGTTATTCAATGAAGGCTATTTAACCACTGAGGATGCTCAGCTGGTTCGCCCCAGTTTATGTAAAGAGGCTATCCGGCTATGCCGATTATTGCATTTATGTATAAAGGACGAACCGGAAGTGGTTGGCTTGTTAGCGTTATTATTACAACAAGACGCACGCTTACCGGCGAGAGTGGATGACAATGATCATATGATTTTACTGGCCAATCAAGATCGCAGTTTATGGAAAAAAACCAATATTCAAGAAGCAAATATTCTGGTTGAAAAAGCGTTGCGGGATGGTCGTGGGACGCCTTATGCTATTCAGGCGGCCATTGCCTCTTTGCACAATAATGCAGCGAGTGAATCGGAAACCGACTGGCCGCAAATAGTTGGGCTTTATCAAGTGTTGATTTCCTTAGATGATAATCCGGTGATCCAACTCAATGCGGCGATTGCGTTGGCGAAAACCGGTAAATATCAGGCAGCGATTGAATGGGTTATAAAGCTACAACCTGGTCTTAAAAAATATCGTCATTTTTATACTAGCCTCGCTGGTCTTTATTTTGAAGACAAACAATTTCAATTGGCTTTGGTGAATTATGAACTGGCGTTAAATAGCACCTTTGGCCAAAGTGAAAAAGATTTTATGCTGATGCGGATAGTTGAATGCCAGAAATATCTCTGAATGAGTTATTCAGCTTAAAACATGCACTATTCCGACAAATTATTCCCATATCACCCCATAAGAATCTAATCTGGCCTGTCCATTAGTGAATTCATTTTCGAAATCTATTCGTTCCACTTCGCTACTTCGGCCAGTGAAAACTCCACCGCTATAAATCAATGGAATTGATCAACCGTAATTGACAATATCAGATAAATTAGACTATATTTAATGGGGCAATCAAAAGGTATGGCTGTATTTCTAAAGGATTTCGTTTTTGCTAAGTTGGATTGATGCCATCGAATAGTCGAACAGGTCTATCAATAAGCATAGACCACTCTTCGGCGTTATCAATTTAGCCGAAAATTCGGGTGATAAAGACCCGAGGAATGGACGAAAAAAGGGACAGGTCATGAATAAAACAAAGGTCATAAAAAAGACCAAGAGTATCCATAAAACCATATCAAAAGTCGAGAATATTCCGCAAAAAGAAAAGAGTTCTAAGGCCGACGAACAACTCGCGGCAATTCGAAATTTATTATTTGGCGAGCAACTTTCAAGGCTAGAGCAAACGATTCAACAGCAAAATGAAATGTTGAACAAGAGATTGGATAGCCTCGAAACTCTTATATCTAACAAGAGTGAAGAATTTGACAAGAAATTAGTTGCAACCAATCATGACTTTGCTGAACACCTTGAATCCAATCATCTGGAACATATTAGTCAGGAAAGTATCTTAGATAAGAAGCTAGCCACGCTGGATAAGAACCTTGGCGAATTCCAGAGTTCTACTGAAAAAGACTTCAACCAAGCACAGGATACACTGACCCATACAGCCAAAAAAATCAATATTTCCCTCAATCGAGAAGTTAAACGACTGACCGAAAAAATTGAATCGACTTCTAAAGAGCTTAGTGCCAAAAAAGCCGATCGAAATACCATTGCAAATTTACTTGAAAGTATGGCTAGCAATCTTTCTCAGAAACAGGCATAACCATGCTAAGTGAGCCAACTGAGAAAGTCGCAGACAATCAAAATTCTACTCAGCCAGGTGATTACGAGAAACTACGCACCTTATTGCTTGGAGAAGACTATGAAGATATTATTCGACAAAGACTCACCCAAAAGAATATCGACCGAATTGCTGAAGTGATCAGCGAAGCATTTAGACTTAGAAACCAACAAGATAATTCTTTAGCTGAGGAAATGTCTCCCGTCATCGAAGCATCGATCGATACTTCTATTAAGAATCATCCCGAACGGATCACAAACGTTATTTTCCCAATAATGGGCCCGGCCGTGAGGAAAGCCGTTGCTAGCGCGCTGTCGGATTTGATGCATTCTTTGAATCAGTTATTGCAACAAAGTTTAACCGCTCGCGCCCTTATTTGGCGATTTAAAGCCTGGCGACTTGGGCTTCCCTATGGTCAGTATGTTCTATTACAAACCATTCAATATCGGGTGGAGCAGGTCTTTCTTATTCATAGAATAAGCGGTGTTTTAATTCAATCCACTAGTGCTGAAGGGATTATACATCAGGATCCCGATCTGGTTTCTTCGATGCTTACAGCAATAACCGATTTCGCCAATGATTCCTTTAATCAGGAATCTGATAGTTTAAACGTTCTGCAATTTGGTGATTTAAGTCTTTTAGTCGAAACTGGACCACATGCAGTTCTGGCATTTGCGGTTCGCGGAATATTAGGCAACGAGGTTAAACAGCATATCTCCGAGTTATTAGAAAAAATTCATGTTTCTTACGCAAAGCAACTAGATTCCTTTGATGGCGACACAACGACCTTCGAATCCTGTCTCGGTTGGTTACAAAAGGCCTTATTACAAAAGGAAAAAGTTACGCCAAAATCTCGCCCATGGTTGGCGATTATTGCGGTTGCTAATCAGTACAATGAGCTCACTTTATATTTATCGAGATTGGCAACTCAGCGTTTCAATTCAGCAGGTCATTGATCAAATAAATAACCAAGTCGGCTATCAGGTATTAAAGCAGAACTACAATAACAATAAATTACACCTTCTAGTGCTTCATTCACCCATGGCTATTTCGCTCGAAGATCTGGTGGAGAAATTTACAATTCAAAATTTTAAACTTATCATCAATGAAAAACTGACATCTTTGGATTCTCCTGAATTGTTTATTCCTTATTTGACCCACAAGTACAAGTCTACACTATCGACCCTAGGTGATGGCAAGATAAAAGATCTCATCGTTAGCGGTACAATTTCATCGAAAGATTTATCCAGGTTAAAACAAGATAGGTTAGTAGAGAATTATTTTAATCTGATCTTATCGAAGAATTTGATTTTGACTGTTGACATTTCTTCACAAGAAAAGAACAGACAGGAAATTGAAACTCTGGTAAATAGTATTAACAGTCAATATTTTTATTTTGATCTCTCCTCAGCGCAATTACTTAGTGATAGCCGAGCAAGCCTCAATAAAACTATCGCGCAGATTAAAAGAGTTATTTTACTGGAAAAAATGGCTGGCGTTAGCATTAAACAAATAAGCGTTTCCGGGTACGCAGACAGTCGAGGTAGCAAGAGACCCAACCTGGATCTGAGTTCCGAACGTGCGAAATCTATTGAAAGTATGCTGAAAGCCAATGGCATTACGGAAAATTTAATCATTAGCTGGGGATATGGTACCCAAGATCTGGTAACCGTACCAAACGAACTTCAAAGGAGAGCAAGAATCGAAGTACTTTATGTTCCTAACTCGGTGTCTAACCTGTGATTAACAAAAAGATTTGTATGGTGGGTGCATTTGCAGTCGGTAAGACAAGTTTGGTCAAACAATTTGTCGAGAGCATATTTGATGAGAAATATCATACAACCATCGGTGTAAAGATAGATAAAAAAATAATTCATCGTGATGACAAAACTATACAATTACTTATTTGGGACATTGAAGGCGTGGATATTTTTACGGATTTAAAACCTTCTTATCTGCGCGGTGCCAGTGGCATTGTTTTGGTGCTCGACGGAACCCGAAATAAATCGCTGGAGACGGCTATGCAGATAAAGGAGCTCATCAATACAACCTTAGGGGACGTTCCAATGGTTCTTATGCTTAATAAGGCTGACCTGATAGAGAGCTGGCAATTCACAGTAAACGATACTGAGTTACTAGGAGTGAGTGATGAAAACACATTTACTACCAGCGCGAAAACCGGCCGAAACGTGGAGATGTCTTTCGAAAAAATCGCCGAACTTATTATTAAGTAAATGAAATAGTTAATGACAAAGAGGCTCAAAAAAAATGGAAATGGAGGAAACAAGCAAGCAAGATGAAATTTCTACGTTCGGCATTATTTTGAGTCAAATGAAAATAGCTGCCTTTAAGTTCATTAAAGAAGGATATTTTACTCCGATATGTAAACCTCCTGATTGGTTTTGTTCACTTTATAATCAGAAAATTGACAAATTGGTAGAAGACAATCAATATGACCTGGCCGCTGCTTTTCCTTTCGTAGAGAATTTCTTGTTTGATGCCGAAAAAATGTGGCATAAACCTCAAGCTAGTCATCTTCATTCTGGTTTATGGACCGAAGTCCAGGAAAATAAAACCGAACTCTATTTAGAAGCCATTGCGATTAACGCGGCTAATACTTCCGTTCTTTTATTAACCAACGAGACAGCTAATTTTGACCTTCGTCATAAAACCTTTCAATCCGCTAGAAACCTGGCGTTACAAAATGAGCAATTAGAAAATATCGTTCGACTACACCAACGACAACTTCAGCAACAACTAGAAAGTTTCTGTCACAAACAATTATCTTTTTCAGAATTAAACAAGAACATTGAAGAAGAATCTTCAGCAGTACTAATTTGTCGTCAAGATGGCGGTATTGAAATCTATAACAAGGCATTGATCGACATCTACACTTTTACTGACAATGCCGAATTTAAGAGCCTATCGTTATTAGACAAATGGGTAAAGGAAGCAGAAAGATTATATCCGGAAATACATCGGGTGTTAGAAGTAGGGAAACATTGGGAAGGAGAATTCGAAACCTCAAGCAATAATAATTTGAAAAAATGGATTAGACTGATGATAGCGCCAGTCATTAACAACGACCACGAAATTGAGCATTACATTTGTATCGCAAATGATATTAGCAATATAAAAATATCTTTGTCTGAGATCGAAAAGCTAACCCAGATTGATGCAACAACGGGTTTACCCAACCGCAAAAGTTTCTGGAATTACTTATCTGAAAAAATTGACCAGAAAAAACTTCATGGCGGCAATCTGGCTCTGTTTTATATTGATCTGGACCAATTTAAGCAAATCAACGATGATTTAGGCCCTGAGCAAGGGGATTTTGTTTTAAAAACAGTGGCATCTAGATTAAAACGATGTCTTAAAAATCAGGACTATGTTGCACATTTAGGTGCAGACGAATTTGCAATCATTGTGACAGAATACAATACTATTGAATCGCTTAAAAATATTGCACAAAGAGTCATCGATGGTATTTATCGTGAAGTGTCCTTTAACGAACTAACTCTTAATGTATCGGCGAGTATTGGAATTTCAGTTTTTCCATTGCATGGTGCTACCGCTCGAAAAATTGTTAAAAACGCCGATTATGCGATGTACTACGCCAAAGAAATGGGGCGGAATCAATATCAATTATATGGTCCTGAAAAAGTCAGAAAAGGAATTTCAAGACTACACATTGAGCAAGGATTAAAAAACGCCATCGAAAATAATGAATTTGAGTTACTCTACCAACCGCAGATTTGCATAGGTCCACAAAGTATTCACCGCGCCGAAGCGCTTATCCGCTGGAACAATCCTACCTTCGGAGTCATATCGCCAGCCGATTTTATTTTTATGGCGGAAGAATCCGGTCTTATCATTGACATAGGACGATGGGTGATAATGACCGCTTGCAAGGAAATACAGCGTCTGACCAATAAAAACCTGAATGTAAGAATCAGCATCAATGTTTCTCCAAAGCAATTTAAGTATTCAAATTTGGCTGAAGATATCATTAAAAATCTAAAGGAATTTTCGATCGATCCAAAACGACTTGAGCTCGAAGTGACTGAGAGTGCTTTTATGGAAAATATGGAAGATCTCATTTCTCAGTTAAACGAAATTCGATCGCTCGGTGTATCAATCTCATTGGACGATTTTGGTACTGGATACTCGTCATTAAGTTATTTAAAAAGTTTGCCCGCTGATCAACTTAAAATCGACCGCAGTTTTATCAGTGAACTACCGGAAAGTATCCACTGCAAGACCATTGTAAAATCTTTGATCGGTTTGGCTCACGAATTATCAATAGAAGTTATCGCGGAAGGTGTGGAGAATCAACAACAACTCGACTACTTGAAAAAACTAGAATGTGACTATTTCCAAGGTTATTTATTTTACGCTCCATTGACTGCTGATGAATTACTGGCGATGTATGAGAGCTTAACATTAAATAAGTAGATTAAGTATTAAGGCTTGTTCTCCAGGTTTATTAACACCCCCTGTCAATATTACTTAACTTCGACTCGGGAAAAGATGAGTTTTATTAGCTTTTTGAATTAGGATATTACCACCAAAACAGGGTTATTTTGGTTAGGCCATCACCACAACCAGCAATATAAATAGCGAGCACCTAGGGTCATTTTACTTATTGAAAACAGGATGTTACTCTTGGGCTATTGTTTTTTTGATTAATAAGAATAACGGCTGTGTGGGATAGGAACGAGGGCTTAACCTGATTTATGACTTAACAGGAATAATAGGAATTAATAAACGACTAAAAATACAAAAATAAGGAGTCAGGATATGAGCAGAAATATTATTTTATGTGCCGATGGCACCGGTAATAAGGGTGGTCATACACCCGACAGTAATGTCTTTAAAACCTATAATGCCGTTTCTATTAATGATCCCAAGGTCCAGATCACTTATTACGATAACGGTGTGGGCACATCTACCAACAAATTTCTAAAAGGATTGTCTGGTGCATTAGGATTTGGCTTCCAGAAAAATGTTCGCGAACTTTATGCTTTTTTAAGTAAAAACTACAATTCATACAAAGAAACTGATACTTCGGATAAGATCTATCTGTTTGGTTTTAGCCGAGGTGCGGCAACCATTCGAGCATTCAACGGATTTCTCAATGATTGCCAGCTGATTGATGCTCGCAAAGATATTACAGATAAAGAGTTAGCAAGTGAGGTAAAAGTATTAATCAAAAAATATTTGTGGGCCCGTTTTAGAAAAGATGAAGAAATGCTTAAGAAGTTAGCTAATGGCGATCCGATTGACGGATGTAAAAGAAAACGACGTAAAGCAAAGGTTGAATTTATAGGCGTATGGGACACAGTTGCTGCGCTGGGCATGCCTAAAAAAACCGATAATACAGGACTAATTTCAATCAGCTTGAACAAAGTATTTAATTTTATCGATTCCGTATTCAATATTTTTATGAATCATCGCGAATACAACTTTCAGCTCACTCCGAATATCACACGAGCCTGTCAAGCGCTTGCAATTGATGATGCTCGTACTTCATTTTGGCCAAGAATATGGAATGAAAAAAAACATACAAACATACAGGTTGATCAGGTTTGGTTCGCTGGTATGCATTCCGACGTGGGTGGAGGTTATCCGCGCCAGGCAATGTCTAACGTTTCGCTTGAGTGGATTCTAAATCAGGCGTCCAACACCGGATTACAACTAATAGATGATAAGTTTAATGAAATAAAGAATGCTGCCAATGTGCACGACAAAATGCATAACTCCCGTGATGGCTTGAGTGCGTTTTATCGTTATCATCCGAGAGATATTGAGTCTTTGTGTAAAGATGAATATGACGGAAGCGAAATATTAAACCGTATCAAAATTCATGAAAGTGTAATGAGTCGAATGTACTACCGTACCGCTGGCTACGCCCCAGTTCTATTGCCAGTCAAATTTGATGTGGTGAATAGCGCAGGTGGAACAGTCACCAGCATCGATACCAGCGGAGATAGTGTTTGGGAAGGAGCTGATAAAGCAGGTCGCCGACATATTCAGTGGTTAAAAGAACTCTATATTGTTCAATTGGTGATTACTTTAGTGGTGGTGTACTTTTCCTATCAAGCCTGGACTGCTAATGTCGATTACTTTGGACGCAGTGGTCTTTGGGGTCATTTTGCGGATGTTTTGCAATATATTCTTCCGGACTTTTTTAATAATGCTGTTGAACTATGGGTGAGTCAAAATCCTTCCCGTTTTTTGATGATGGTAGGCGCGTTTGTGGTTTGGGGGATGGCGCGCAAGTTTTCTCGCTCCAAATTACTCGATAATGCCTTAGCAAAAAGAAATGCCATTCATTCACATTACACTAACCCACCATTGAGTAATGCAAGCACTAAACCACCATTGCGTAATGCAAGCGCTAACCCACCATTAAGTAATGCAGGCACTTCCCCACCATTAAGTATTGCAGGCACTAATCCTTCAACTGACGTTAACGGGGAAGAAGGAGAGCAATCATGAGAATGATAAAACCTGACCTAAAACTCCCTGGACCGGTAGTTAAGTTTTTCCTTGCATTGATGGCTTTTTTGGCGTCTTCAATTTCGAATGCCGAAACATCCTCATGCATTCAACTGACAAATGTTGATTACTCCCGTTCCTGTGGCGACGTTACTAATTTTAATAATCTTCAGCGTTTAAAAGTTGGTGAATGTGCGACTTTAGCAGTGAACTCAAAAAGCCGTTGGAATGCATCTAATTTGCTGTTGGAGGCTGGAGCGGAATACCAATTTACAGAATCAGATGCCTCAGATAATTGCTGGAAAGATGCCAGCATTCTGGTGCGGGGTGATGGTTGGACGAATGGTGGTAAACATTATTCCAAATGTGGTCTTCCGGAAAAAGATTCGAATATTAAGGGGAGTGTTTTTATCGCGTGGCCGGAATGGCTTAGGCGATATCCAGATGCGGATTGGTTTACTCTTATTGGGGTTGCGAGTAAGGGCGGATTAGGGACTAATAGTGAGCAATTTATTATTGGCCAAGGTCCGAAGACTTATGAGCCGAACCATAATGCAGAGTTTTGTAGTTATGCGAATGATTTGAATTTTATGCATTGGAATAACAAGAGATCTTTGTTGATTGAAATTATGCGGACGAAGTAGATAGTGTTCTTTTGTTTACTTTGATTCAATAGATTGATAATTTTTGTTGAAAACTAAATTTGATTCTTGGATATCTGGTATCTATATAATTAAATATTGTGGGGAAATTGAAAATTTGATGACAGTCGCTTTTTCAAACTACGACTTCCAGATCAGACCATGACTGAGGAGCTTTTGGATCGGAATATACGATTAGGTGATAATGGTTATTATGTCCATGGATGGACGGTATGCCGATTTCGCCTAAAGCACCTACTCTTGGTGCAGGACGCAAAAATCGGTCTAGCACCGCATACGAATAAACCTCAATAGCAAAATTGTTGGCTAACTCTAAGATCCGATCTTCGATCCATTGGCGGCGGTGATCATAATTCTGACCGCTATCGTGATCCTTGCCACAAAGAAATGCTCGTCGAAAAGCTTGCCCCGTGCCAAAAGTAGGTCCCCTAAGGAAAACGTTTTGGGTACACTGCGACTAATTAAATGATAATAACCGGCGTTTTCCGGGTCGATCTGTTCACTGCGTTTGATTGCCATGGTTCATCCTTGATTATTTTTGACGCTAATGATTATCCATTACTCATTGGTGAAATAAAAGGGTCTGATTCGTCATCAAACCTGAGAGAAAGTCAGTTGTTTTTGTGGGAGACTATCTATATAGCTATTGCTTGCTCATCCCTAATTTAATGTTTTTTTAGTATAAATATTTGTGAAATAATTATCAATAACTCTGACCCCTTCGATTTGACCCCTTCGATTTAATGAGTTTAGATTTTGAAAAGGCGCTTGAAAGTCCACAGTTTCCAAGCTTAATGATGCTATGTAAAAATTCAGAATTAGACAAACCACTTTGGTTAAATAATGACAGCGTCGCACTATTGCAAAAAAAATCGACTCGTTGGATATTAACCAATTATTCGACCAGCAAGAATAAAAGTACTGACCTGTACGACATAAAGGGCGGCAATTTAATAGATTTCACTTATTCTGCCACCAAAGACCTGATAGCAGTGATCAGTATCCATAATGATGGCCAACACTATATTGAGATGCTAAAACCCAATGGAGATATTTTATCTAGCCACTTAATACAACGTCCCAAAGAAATATCGAAATTCAGGTTTATTCATCCTAGTTTTGACCCGTTAAATAAACAATTAATCTTTAGTACCGGTAGGCAACTCTTTACTCTCTCTTATGACGGTAACATAGACCAAATCACCTTACCTTTTGGTGAACAAATGTGGCACCCCAATTTTCACCCAAATGGTAAGAAATTACTGATGATTACGGGAAGCCACGATAGCGATATCGCTTTAATTCCGCTTAATCAACCTGCACAGACGAATCCGCTATCACAAACAAAGCAAAATCAAACCCATTTAAGTCTCGAACGTTCAATTCTTGCAGAGGACAGTGCCATTTTTCAACCCGGTGGTGAGTTAATTGCTTTCTTGTCAGAACGTTCAGGTGAGGCACAGCTTTGGATAACGAATGGCACTGGTCCACAACAGCTCACTCATTTTCCGGCGGACACTAACATTAATGGAATCGACTGGTCTGCAGACGGCAAAAGTATTCTAGTTAATGGAAATGGCATTCTTGCTCAAGTGTTTTTGGATTCAAGTGTTAAATTCTTTCCATTTGAATACCCTGTCATCGGATTTTTTCAATGGAATAGTGAAGATAATACCACTCTATTGATTACACGTATTAAAGGGATATTGAAATTTGTGGAGTACAATTTAAATAATTCACAGATTAGAGAATTAACCGATAAGAAAATCGAATGGGCGTTGAAAAGCGAAGATGGTCGATTAATCTATAAAGACCACATGGATCGATTTTGGCAACCTGGGCCTGCCGAGGCTCAGCCTATTAATCAATTAGACAGCCAAGGAGGCTCTAAACGATTCGTGATTAAAGACAATATGGTTTTTGGTATCAATAGCAAAAATAGATTGTGGTCCTATGACCTTAATATTGGAACTTTTGAAATTCTTAGAGAGCTACCTGAGCAGGTTGCTTATCTCAGTGATATTAATGAGACGCATATCCTGGTTACACTTAGTCTGTCATCAAAAAAAGAGGTGGTTGAACTCTCTTTAAGCGAATAGAGCAACCAAAAAAAAGTCAATTTTCTACTAAGAACAATTGACTTTATCCCTCCCCCATAAGAAATGAAAAAATCTATCAGCACTAATTCAGTATAAAATCAGCTTAAAGTCATTACTTTACCAAGCGCATCAGTAACAATCCTGACGACCAGGCATCAGCCTACTCTTATTTAATCCGACACGCTAGGTGATACCAAAATGAAAGCCTTTATAACATTATTTGTTCTTTTTTCGTCAATGGCTATTTTATCAAGTCACGCCAATTCGACCAATATTCATCTAACTGAGAATTCTGTCGGTTACAATTTCTCTTTCGATTCTAAAGTCTTAGAGCAGCAGCGGGAGATTCAGATCTATTTGCCGGATGATTACGACAAATCTTCAAAAAAATACCCTGTTTTATACGTGGTTGATAGCCAACAGTATTTTTTGCATCCAATTACCTATCAAAATACACTGAGAGAGGAAGACGAAACCCCTGGAGTGATTGTTGTAGGTATTAAAATGAAGTCTGAAACACGCAGGTCATTGCTTTTCAAGCAATCAAAGAAGTTTATTAGTTTCTTAGAAAATGAGTTATTGCCTTTTATTGATAAAAACTATCGTACATTACAAAACGAACGCATGTATTTTGGCTGGGAGATTGCGGGAGGCCTGGCACTACAGTTATTCGCCGAAAAACCCGAATTGTTTAAGGGCTATTTTGTCGCCAGTGCGACACATTTTACCGCAGATCGATTAAAGGCTGCTGAAAAATTATTAGATAGTAATATTCACCTTAATCATTATTTCTATTTCACTTTAGGTTCTGTTGAGTCGTGGGCAGTCCCTTCGAATAATAAACTAAAGAAACTATTGACTGACAAAGCACCAGCAACATTGAGGTGGCGCTATGACTTGTTAGATGAAGATAATCACTACTCAACTCCGCTAACTACGTTTAACCAAGGTCTTAAAGAATTTTTCAGTGATTATATCCCCATCCGTTTTTACAGCATGCAGCAGTTTAATGAATTTGGTGGTATGCAAGCTTTGTATCAATTCTTCGAGCAACGTGGCGAGCGTTATGGCCTTTCCAAAGATATTCATCGGACCACTCAAGGCTATCTGCTCAACTTAACCGTTAATAACAATGACTACCTCAACTTCAAAATATTCGTCAAAGAATTCGAAGGCGTTTTTGAAGAGTATTTTAACTGGGAGTATTCCTTTAACAAGTATGGACAGTTTTACTTAACTCATCGTGCTCCAGTTAAAGCGAGGGAGATCTTTAATATTGGTTTAACTAAATTCCCGCACTCAGCAACACTAGAAAGCGGGTTAGGTGATAGCTATCGAATGCAAGGTAATAAGGAGAAGGCTATAACTCATTATCAGAGAAGTCTTGAGCTTGTAAAAAATTACTCAGCGATAGATCAAGATGAATTCGCATCGACATTATCCAACTTTGATTCTGGATTGACCAGAATCAAAGGCAGACTTAAGGTTCTTCGAGAGTAATATCGTCTGATAATAAACGTCTCTAGTTACCATTTATTATAAAAGGAAAAATCCAATGTCGAATATGTTAAAAAATATGAGCGTTTTGTTCATGGCAATCTATACCATAAGTAATTTATTATTCCCAGAAGAAACATTTGCAGCGGATGTAAATGCAGGGAAGAAGATCGAGCGAATTCAGGAAATATTTAGCTTTGCAATTAATGACCAGATCTCCCACCTTTACCGAATAGAGGCTTAACCCCCCTAGTCGTCTGTAATAGTCAGTTGTCGAGGGTTTGAAACGCACGCAGTAGTTTGCTGGAACCATGACCAGGCTTCACTGCAGTACTGGATATATTCGCTACCGAATTCATTTGTAACCTTTTTTATACAATCAGTGAGATATTTCGACCTTTCTTTGCAATGGAGTTGTCCACTCCGATCTAAAGCGGATAAGAAATTCCAATGAATTAAATTACATCCTGTCTTGAATGCGTCTATAGCAATACTGGAATCCAAGTTAAGGGTGTAGAGACTGATATCTTTTGATTTCTCATTACAAAGGGCGTCACGTTTTGCTTTCTCATCCGCTCTTCTTTGTTCTGCTTTAGAAGAAAATTTAGCATTTACCGAGCTTTCCATTACAGGATTGTTTTGGATTAAGTAGTAAATGATAGCTACAACAGTTAACGCACCTACCAGCATTACTAGGCCATAACTTTTCTTTTTTGCTGGACTAGCAATTAACGGTTGAATAAAACGGTAACCTTTTTTGGGGACCGTTTCTATATAGATTGGAGGGCTTCGCTCATCATTGAGAGTAGTCCTCAGCTCAGCAATGCAACGAGTAAGAGAGCTTTCATTAACTGATTTATTTGGCCATAAAATATCAAACAACTCATCTTTGGTAAACAAGACGTCCACATTAGCCACAAAAACCGACAACAATTTCGACAGCTGGGGGGTTAATCGCAAACTCTTTTGCTTGCACAAAAGTTGGTTGTCAGTGGGCGTGAATTGCCAATCTGCAAAATAATAAGGTTTGTCTTGCGGCGGGGAAAACTTTGGATTCATGCTCAGCTGACTCGCTTAGTGTCTGTTCGGCTGTTGAATAAACCCACAAGCCGGGGTTATTGCATTCATATGAATATAGAAAATGCTAGTTTACACTTCCCGGTACATAGAAAATGTATATTGACAGATTTTATTAACTAGCTGATATGCATCATTATATTGGAATTATTAGTTCATGCGAGGTTTTTTCGAGGAAAAATAGGATGTGATTCGAAGGATTCGACTGTTTGGTTGGGTTATCTTTGAATTTGAGTTTATTTAAATCGCTACCTAACTAAAATTATTAAAGAGATAACTATGCTAAAAACACTAACAACTTCTGCCTTTTTTTGCTTTTATCTAATATCTAAAACCGCCCTCGCCATTGAGCCAGAAAAAATCATCGGCAACAATATTTTGGTTCTAGAAAACATAACATTGATAGATGGAACGGGAGCTGTACCAAAAGAACATGCGGTCATCGTTATTCAAGATTCTCAAATAAAGCGTGTCGGTACTGTTGGGGATTTCATTTATCCTAAATCTGCAAATATAAACCAATTAAATAACCGATTTATTATTCCTGGATTAATTGATGTACATACCCATATTCAATCACCTGTGCATGAAGTAGAGCTGAAAATGCTGCTCGCTTATGGCGTCACCTCGATAAGAATACCAGGCGGTACGGATGTGGGTGTAAAAGTTAAACATATGATTCAACAGGGTGAAATGATCGGACCTAGAGTATTCACCGGCGGCCGTACTATCAACGGCGTAGGCAGTGATGATTTTGTGGTAAATAATGAAGCAGAGATGCGAAACGAGGTCAGACGGCAGCATGCAGCGGGTGTTGACCTGGTAAAATTATATTATGCACTAACACCTGAATTAGTGGCCGCCGGTATCGATGAAGCACATAAGTTAGGAATACCAGCCATAGGTCATTTATCTAAAACCACTTGGACCAGTGCCGCCGAGAGTGGCATAGATGCTTTATTACATAACATACCTGTAATTGAATTAATCAACATAAAACAAAGACAAATTTTTGCTAAGAGTCAAAATCTGAGTCTTGAGGAATTTGATAAACAGCACCTGAGCGAGTGGCAACTAGTAAAACTTATCGGTGAGCCGATTGAAAC
>CAZOBX010000132.1:0-15703 GCA_964578045.1 uncultured Kangiella sp.
ATTGGCATCGATTTCCGCGATGACCTGTCCGACCGCATCGTATTCCGTTTGGATAAATGAGTTATCGGCAAAAGTGGTTTTGCTCACTCGATTTAAGTTGTCGTATTCGAAACGGGTCAGATTGCCATTAAAGTCAGTGGTGGTGAGTAAGTTACCTTCCACATCATAGGTTTTTGATTCAGTTGAACCATCGTCATTTCGAACTTGGATAACTCGACCATAAACATCATAGTCCGTTTCGGTACGGCGATTCAGAGCATCCACCATCGCCACTTGATTACCGACTAAATCAAATTCAACGGTGCTGATTTGACCGAGTGCATTGGCTGTGGATGTCACCCGTTCCATCGCGTCATAAACAAAGGTGGTGGTTTCATCGACAACACTATTGTCTGACAAAGTGCGTGATTGAGTTTGAGTTAATATATTATTATTGGAATCATAAGTATAACTGGTGACTTCACCTAAAGAGTTAGTTTCTGATAACTTGTTCCCTTCAAGATCGTATACATAAGTGGTGACATTATTTAATTCATCGGTCACGGTTAAAGGTAAACCTTGCAGACTAATGGTATTACCGACCACATTATTTTGTGGATCAGTGATGCTGATTAAATTACCCACAGTGTCATAATTATTGGTAAACAGGTTGCCTTGCTCATCGGTGATGGTGAGCTCCTGACCGAGTTCGTTATAGGTAAATGCAACGGTATTGTTTAATGCATCGGTTTGAGTGAGTTGATCATCATTTTCATCATAAGTCGCCGAAGAAACGCGACTCAGCGCATCAGTTTTACTGAGCTGATTGCCCTCAGTATCAAAGGTAAATGTGGTGACATTTCCTAATGCGTCGACCTGGCTAGTGACGTTTCCTTCATCGTCATAAAACAAAGTGGTCGCGCGGCCGAGACGATCGGTGACTATCGATTGTCTACCCGACAGATCATGATTGAAATTAGTGCGATTTCCTTGGTTATCTTCTTGAGCAACTAAGCGACCATCAATGTCGTAAATATTCTTAATGACGGTTCGACCGAGTGGATCGATTATGTCGAGTAGACCATGTTCTGAATTGTAGGTATAACTGCTGATATTTGCGAGCTCGTCGGTCACGGAAATTAGATCTCCACTAGCCGTGTACTGATAACTGACAACATCGCCATTGGGGTCAGTAATAGAGGTAATTCTACCGTTTGCATCGCGAACAAAATCAACACTTTTTCCACTGGAATGAACAATACCACTATCGCTATATGTCAAAGTGTTTCCATTTGGATCGGTGACGGTTTCTATACCGAAGTATTGGTCCAGTTTATAGATGTATCCTGAACGCGTTGTGAGTTGATAGGATTTAACATCCCATGCTTCTGTTTCTATGATATCGAGCGCTAAATTGCCGCCCGCAGGATTAGTCAGGTAAAGACTTTGTCCGTCAAGACTGACCAACTCAGAATCAGTACCATCTGTTGATTCAAATGTTAGAGTGATGAATCTGCCGCTTAGTAATGTACAATCTGGATCGGATGTACTTACTGCTCCCCCACTAATTGGGTGCGCACGCGCAGTGAATTTTTCGACCTCGCCATTCGGAAGAGTAATTGTAACCAATTTTTCTGATAGCGGGGAAGTACACGTGCTAGGCAGTTGAACTAACTGTCCCTCAATAAAGAATATGGAGACCGCGTCTTCTTGATACCAACCGGCTGTAGGCTCGCCTAGTTCCTGTATTTTTACATCCTGATAACCGACACTCCAGCCGAAGCCAAAATCTAAGTCTGCCGATTTTTGGCGACTATCGTAAGTTCGTGTAACTCTAATTGGTAACCCTGCGAGAGGAATATTTTTATCTTCCATCGTGATAGTAAAGTTACCAACCTTTAAATCACCTTCTACCGTAACAATCGCATTAGCCTGTGATGTTAACCCATTCAAAGTTATCGCATCCAAGACGATAGCATATTGACCATTTTTGAGCATAGTTGGATCAAAGTTAGCAATCGCTTGTTGGTCTAGTGTATTTGAACCTTCGGCAAGTATTGTAAATTCGGTTATATCTGATCCCATTTCTGAATAATATAATGTCCAGGTATCGAGATTATCATCATCAACAGTTGCAATTACATCAGTTGGAGCCGTGACGACTTGTCCATGAGTTAGGTTATCTAAGGAGACCGTTGGAGCCGTTGTATCATTTGGATCAGTGACCTTTAAGGTATCGTTAACAACGACCGTTTCTACGGCGTCTGTAGCGGTAATCACCAGGGACTGAGCACCGACACCAGTAGGCGACAACGTTGCAGTATAATCGCCGTTTGATTCTAATGTGAGCGAGACATCAACACCTTCCATTAGAGCGCTTATAGAAAGCTCACCCAATACGCCGCTCGGGGTAAGGGTAATAAGCGACGACTCCCCTTGATTAATAATTGCTGGCGAAACTGTGCTAGAAACGTTCAACAATTGGCCGTCAACATTGATGCTCCAAGTTTGTTCAACGACATCTATTCCGTCAGTCGCTTCGATGGTAAAATTGAAATCGCCACTAACCGTTGGCGTCCATTGAAGCAGACCATTGGCATCCAAAGTCATACCGACTTCTGACTGGGTCAAAGAAAAGGTGACATTTTCACCGTCTGCATCCGTCGCCACAATCTGGTAGCGATATGCGATATTAGTTTTAGCGAATAAGCTTGGCTGACTCGATATTATCGGTACATTATTCGGAGGAAGTTCAACGGTTAAAGTGAAAGATTGACTATCAGATTGACCGTCAGCCGAAGTCGCAATAACGGAAATATTATAAACCCCTAAATCACTTTCAACCGGACTCCAGTTCACCACTCCCGATACCACATCGATAGTCATTGTTGCAGGATTACCGATTAAATTATAGGAAATACTGTCATCGGTCGGATGTAGGGCAAGTGCTGTACCACTGTAACTAACGTTAGTAAAAATTGTTTCACTATTAGGCATTTGAACCAATCGCAGAACCGTGTCATATACTCTAAGATTATATGTTTGGATCGCGAATGCTTTCGATGAGTCTTCAGCACGAATTGAAACTGGATGAATTCCAATATCGTTAGCAGAAGTGGTCCATCTGGTGAGACCGGTAGTGGAAACCGTTAATCCCGCTGGGCCGTCTTGAGAATAGAATTTTATAGAATCGTTGTCTGCATCTGTTGCAGCTGCAAAATAACTATAAGATTCTCCAACTACAGTTGTCTCAAGCGGCAAAGTGGTAAAAACCGGCGAATTACTTTCAGTAACAGTTATGTTGAACGATTGTTGGTCAAAACCTTCATAATTATCGGTCACCTCAAAAACAACATTAAAAACACCTGTGACACCAAAATCGGGTGTCCACCTTACTAACCCGGTATTGGCAACTGTCAGACCTGAGGGCCCGGAAACAAGACGGAACGTCAAAGAGTCACCGTCCTCATCTATCGCCACGCTAACATAACTCAAAAGATGTCCTGTGATAACGCTAGTCACAGGTTCAGATGTGATAACTGGTGCCTGGTTTTCAACTACCACTAGACTATAAGACTGGGTTGCTATACCGCCGTATCCGTCGTCGACGTTGACCAGAACTTCATGACTTCCTGCTGTTCCTAACTCGGGGGTCCACCTTACGAGTCCAGTCGTGCTTGTGATTGTCATCCCTTCGGGGGCAACCAATAAAGAGTAGCCCAATTTATCATCGTCTGGATCTGACGCAGAGACCTTATAGGAATAACTATGTTTACTAATAATTTCCGACAACAACGGAGAAGAGTCGATTATCGGGACCGCGTTAGGAACGATTTCTATCTGTAGTTCATAAATATTTTTGCCACCGTGCTCATCGCTTATTTGGAGCACCAATGTATGGAGGCCTAAAACATCATAAATAGATGCTGGTAAGGTTAATCTACCTGAACCTAGATTTACTGTGCTTCCTTCAGGCGGATTAATAAGCTTGTAACTGACCGTTTCTCCTTCATAATCAAAAGTCGGTATGCTTGTAATTGCTGTATGACCCGAAGGATGCGTTATTTCCGCCGACTGAACCAGTATCGGTTTAACATTTATCCTGGCTTCCTGAAAATAGGAGCCATATTCATCCGAAATTCTTACGAATGACCATCTAAATTCTCGTGATAATTCTTGACTAACATCACAAACAATTAAACCGTTAGAATCTATAGAACAATAATCGGGAGTGTTTACCAACTCATAATTCACTCGAGTGGCATCTTCCGACTCTATATTTAATTGGTAACTCAAAATTCCGTTTTCATCAGCAAAATAATTGGGAACAGATAAGATCTTTGGTTTGACGAACGTGCCGAGTTCTACCGTCAACTCCCAAGATAACAACTGAATATTTCCATTCAAATCTGTCACTTGTATTTCAATTGTATGAACACCAATTTCACTTTCAGTGGCCGTATATTCTATGCTTCCATCATAACGACCGATGGACATATTACCTACCGTTTGGGTCAGTTCGTATTGGTAGCTATCGAATTTGTCTTCACTATCAACATTGATTGACTCAATATAAGCGAAATCCACCAAAGCTGTCGCATTATCAATGGATGACAAAATAAAATCACTGTCACTATCATTCACATTTAGGGCATAAATTTGATTTGCCGAAGCATTAAATTCATCAGTAACGACAATTTTTACAAGAGGAAATTGAGCACTATTGTTATTAAGCATGCACTCATTGGATTGATTGGTTATTTCTACACGCAACGATAATTGGTCAACTATGGAATCATCAATCGGAATTCGAACAGTTGTCTGTTCACCATTGAGTAAGGTAGCAACGCTTGATGTCCCCAATTGTAACTCACCTAGTACGCCTATCACCGAAACCTCAAATGATTGCAACGCCGGGGCAAGCCCTCTATTTATAATCGTTACGACTGCCTCATCATTTTCTATAACAACGTTGCTTACAGACAAGTCGACTCTATCTTGTCTTGAAATATTCTCTACAATCGTTTTACTTTGAATTTCTGCAATCGCCTTTGAAATGGAAAGAGAACTTTCATCGTCTTGACGTAAAATTTGCACGTCCCAAGCAGTTCCACCTACCGCCAAAGCTAGGTCGACATAACTCACCACTGTATTGGTGGATATATTAGTCACAACAACATTCTCACACGTCGTATACCCACCTGAACCGTCTGCGACATATCCAACGCCACTGGCGCTAACGCCCAATGCGACTTGCCCGTCCCCGCATTCGAACAAAGCCTTAACGGCTGCGTTTAGTACGATACCGTTATCAAGAATTTTATTTTTTAGCGAATCGAAATCTAGCGCTTCATTGATAGGCGATCGCCCTTCATCTGATATAAAAAGAATACTTCGACTAGAATTATCTGTAAAAGGAAAATTATCAATCGCGTAATCGATTGCATTCCATCCGTCTTCTTGGGTGCCAGTTTCCGTTTTCAAATTTAGATCACTTACACTCTCATAGTCGTTACCGAACCAGCTACCATTAGTCAAGTTTGGAAATACATCCTCTACAAATCCTAAAATGCCGTACTGATTAATGTTCTCTTCACTTCCAACGCCGGATATAACCAGGTTTGCTTCTACGTTAGGAATTAAGGTTTCTAGCCATTCCCATTCTTCAGACATTGAAACGGAAACATCTACTACTACAACCATTTCGGAAACCGCCTGAAAAGCTGTCGAACCAGCTGGGACTTCGCAATAAAAATTATCGGCGTTATTCGGTAAAATAAAACCATCATAACTAGACCATTCAATTAGACCTGTTTGTGAATTTATCGTCATGCCATTCGGCGAATGAGATAGTGAATAGGTTATTGCATCGCCATCCAAATCACTCCCAACTACAGCGTAGGAATATACGTCATTTTCGAAAACCGATGTTACTGGTGTACTTTCTATAACCGGCGCATTATTTGGCCGATCATCAATATTCAATATATAGCTTTGCAGAACATTCGATAGTCCATCACTAACTTGAATGGAAACATTGTGCGTGCCCGAATCGGTTAAATTAGGAAACCAATTAACTAGGCCATCAATGCCATCAACTGTCATTCCGGTGGGTGCCGTGATCAACGAATAAGTTAGCGCATCTCCATCAATATCTGTTGCGATCACTTGGTAACTGTATGCTGACGCTTCTACTCCTGTATCAATCGGTTGAGAATCAATACTGGGTAAGTCATTTACCGGGGTTATCGTTACACCTATTGTGGCTTGCACAGAAGCTAGCAATGAGTCATTTGCGATAACAGCGACTGAATCAGTACCGTTAAAATTCGGATTTGGCGTGTATGTAAGTAGTCCGTCGACGAGCGTTACCGTTCCATTTACGGCGGTTTGCACGATTTGATAAGTTAACGCATCCCCATCTATATCACTTCCGATAATCTGCACGCTAACAAAAGAATCTTCATTGATGCTTAGATTACTATCTGCTAGGACAGGCGGATCATTAATTGCGTTTATCGTTATATTAATAGTGCTAACATTAGAATCCTCCACCCCATCATTCGCTTTAAAGGTAAAAGAGTCCGAACCGAAATAATTGGCATTAGGCGTATAAACCAGATTGGGCGCCGTGCCACTCAAAACACCATTACTCGGACTACTAACCACTTCAAACGTCAAGGGATCACTATCAACATCTGTTGCCGTCAAAGTAATATTAATCGCAAAATCTTCCTGCCCAGTAAAACTTAAATCATCCGCAACTGCCGCAGTATTTACTCGCCTTGAAACTTCCACAATATAATTTTGCGTATCACTTAACCCATCCACATCACTAACACTTAACGAAATATCGTGGTCACCTTGCTGACCAATGGACGGCGTCCAGCTGAGTAATCCTTCAGCCGACAAAACCATTCCAGCAGGCGCGCCAACCAAAGAAAAAGTTAACACATCGTTATCATTATCGCTTGCCGCTAATTGATAAGAATAACTTTCAAGTTCCTGGGCGTTGGTTACCGGCGTGGAAGTAAAGGCCGGTGCGTTATTGACATTAGCCACCGTTAAATTATAAATTTGGGTGGCAAATAAGCCGGCAGGATCAGTAGCGACAACCGTGACAGAAAAAGTATCAACCTGATCAAACCCCGGCACCCAACTAACCCCGCCCGTAACTGAATCAATTGTCATACCTAAAGGCGATTGAGACAGACTAAAGGTTAAAGTATCTCCAACGTTCGGGTCGTTCGCGATGACAGAATAACTGTAGGTTAACCCTTCCGTAGCATCCGTTACCGCAACACTTGTTATTTCCGGCGCTTGATTAGCATTGGCAATCACTAGATTAAAACTTTGAACATCAAACAAACCAATATCATCAGTCACGCGAACTTCTATTGAATGAGTACCCACGTGCTCACTAGTCGGGGTCCAGCTAATCACCCCATCGTCGGTAATAATATTCATACCTGTCGGCGGCGCAATTAAACTGTAAGACAGAATGTCACCAGCGTTAGGATCGGTTGCATCAACATCGTAAGAATAAAGCACGCTTTCCACACCGGATAAAAGCGGTGTACTGATGATCGTTGGCGCTAAGTTATTGCCACTGGCTCCCGTCACAGTGACAATCACTTCCGCACTACATGCACCGCAGTCAAGACCCGCTTCATCAGCACAAGCGAATAATAAATATTGGTAATCACCATCAATCGTTTTTGAAATGTCTTTAGATACACTATCACCGGTAAGAAATTCTGTTACCCAGTTTTCGCCATCGGAGGATTCTTTTAGAAGATAGGTTGTCGCTGCAGAAACCGCATCCCAGCTTAATTGGTAATTACCGGAATTAACCGGGGAATCAACCTTGAAATTATTAGGTTGTCCTAAGCCATTTGGGCTATTTATAATAATTGGAAAAATAAAACTGGTATCATTAGTTTCTAAAGTATCTATCGCCTGACAACGGACATACCTTTCTGAGCTTGTGTTTCCAGCTATGGACATAGTAAGTCGATGCAGTCGATTGTCAGTGGTTGGAATTTGCTTGGTCCAATTGCTGAAGCTGCCTTCGTCTTTAACATTTGCTCTGCAAGTCGCATTGATATCGGTCGAAACGATCATCTCAATTTCGTCTACCCCGCTCGGGTGCGGCCCACTTCCGGAAACATAACTGATCACCGGTGGATTACCGCCTTGCACTGCACCTACCCAAACACTAATATTGCTGCTATAAAGACTGCAGTCTTCATGAGAATCATCGCGACAGGCGGCCACTTTAAATTGATAATCACCGCTTTGACTACGATATAAATCCACACTTAAATCAGCGGCGTTTAAGACAACCTCAGTCCAAAGGCCCGTCGCATCTTTCTCCATTAATTGATAAGCGTTGGCATCGAGTACTTGAGACCAACTTAAAGTAAAATTACCGTCTTCACTGGTGGTTCGATCCACATTAAAATCTTGTGGTGCGCCTAGAGTAGCCTGCTGGGAAAAATAGATAGGGAATACGAAACTCACCGTATTTTTATCATTGGTGGCTAAATCGCGACAGCGGATAAACCGATTTGTATCTTCATCACTGGTGAGGCTTGTGCGAATAGAGTGATTTCGAAAATCACTGGTGACCAGATATATCGTCCAATCACTCAAAGGAATGCTGTCATCAGATGATATCTTACATTTGGCGTCAATGTCCGAGTTGACAACCACCTCCGCTTCGCGAGTGCCTGTGGGGTATGGACCACTACCGGAAAGGTAAGAAATATTCACCTGAGCCGCATAAACAGGTGAAAAAAAGAATATCGAAAAAAAAGAAAAAACGACCAAATACAACCGATTACTAAAACTCATCCCTATTTCCTTGTCAATGCAGCCAACTGCATCATTTGTTATTATAAATTCAAAAGCTCGATAGCACAGATCAAGTCAAAAGATTGCAACCGATCAATACTCTTTTTATAGGTCAACAACTCCCCGGTTAGATTGATTAACTATCGAGTCTTGGGTGCCAAGACAATTTTACGATGTCTAATCGTTTCTCAAACCATCGCTGATTATTCTTTGCCCCAAAAAAGCTAACACCAATTATCCCAAAAAACCAAGTCGGACATTGTTCTAATTCTGCCAAAAACTATCCCATATCCGCCAAAATGCCGTATTTGCCTGGTTGATCGATTAAAAAATGGTCAACAAGTGCACTATTATTTGAAACAGTAAAAGATGCTGGCGATACAAAAACATTTAACAAAAGACACACTGCTCCCTGAAAATACTTTCGAATTTCCGAGGAAAGGCTAAAAGAGAGATTGTTGTTGTAAGATATCCATCTAACCGATATTCGGTGCCAAGTCTTCCCTAGGTTCTAATTTTATTGAGGTGTAACTATAACATAGTATCGCGATTTGAGAACAGCTATGAAAAGGTACTTGTTCACAAAATAATTATTCGTGTGCCGCATAAACAGGTGAGAACAAACTATCGAAAAAGAAAAGTCGACCAAATACAACCGACTGCTAAAACTCATACCTATTTCCTTGTAAATACGGCCAACTGCATCCATTTGTTATTAAAAATTCAAATGCTCGAAAGTACAGATCAAGTCAAGAGCCTGCAACCGATCAATTCTCATTCTATCGGCCAACAACTCCTCGGTTAGATTGATTAACTATCGAAAGCCACATCACTTATCTGCTACAATCCCCGACAAATCAAATCCCATAAGTTTGGAATGTAAATGCCCAGTTTCACCAGTCAAATCGAAGCCATTGTCGGCACTGATTATGTTTTAACCGATGCTTCTGATTTAGACACTTACGGTCAGGATTGGAGCCGGTTGTACACCCCTGCCCCTTGTTTTATCGTTAAACCGGCTAATACCCAACAAGTGGCTGAAATTGTAGCTTTAGCCTATAAAAATAACATTGCCATCGTGCCTTCCGGAGGCCGAACAGGACTAAGTGGTGGCGCAGTGGCCACTAACGGTGAAATGGTCTTGTCACTCGACAGACTCAATCAAATATCGGATTTTAATCCGGTTGATAGAACCGTCACCTGCGGTGCCGGTGTCATCACCGAGCAGCTACAAAATTTCGCCGAAGAACAAGGCCTATACTATCCGGTCGATTTTGCTTCCGCAGGCTCCAGCCAAATAGGTGGCAATATCGCCACTAATGCTGGTGGAATAAAAGTTCTTAAATACGGACTAACCAGAGATTGGGTGGTTGGATTAACTGTTGTTACGCCAACAGGTGAAGTACTGGAACTTAACAAAGGGCTAGTAAAAAATGCCACAGGTTACGACTTAAGACACCTGATGATTGGCAGCGAAGGCACGCTTGGTATTATTACTCAGGCTGAAATGGCGTTAACTACTCCGCCTAAAGAGCCCACCGTTATGCTTTTGGCATTAGACGGACTCGAAGACGTTTCGAGTTTACTGGTTCATTTTCAATCCTCCATCGACCTGCTGGCCTTTGAGTTTTTCTCACAACAGGCGCTAGACAAAGTGATAGAGCATCGCTCTCTTAAAAAGCCTTTTGCAGATACGGCAAATTTCTATGTATTAATGGAATTTGAAGCTGGTAGCGAGGAAGCGATGAATAAAGCCTTGATGGCATTTGAAGCCGCCGCTGAAAACGAGTGGCTAGTTGACGGACTGATCAGCCAAAGTCAACAACAAGCGGAAGAGATGTGGCAATATCGCGAAGGAATTTCAGAGTCTATCTCACATTACCCGCCTTACAAGAACGATATCGCGGTTAAACCTTCACAGGTCGGAGAATTTTTATTAAAAGTTGATGTTTTTGTGAATACTAACTATCCCGATTTTGAAAATATCTGGTTTGGACATATTGGCGACGGTAATTTACATTTGAATATTTTAAAGCCAAAAGACCTGGATCTTGAAACCTTCAAAAAACAGTGTGCTCAGGCTAATCCAGAAATTTTTGCCATCCTAAAAGAATTTAATGGCAGTATCTCAGCAGAACACGGTGTTGGTCTGGTAAAAAGAGATTATCTGCAGTTTAGCAGGAGCCCCACAGAAATAGAGTTGATGAGAGCGATTAAAAAAGTCTTTGACCCAACTAACATAATGAATCCCGGAAAATTGCTTAAATGATCGCCTTAATCGCCAGTGTGTTTGCTTTAGGTGTTGGTCCATTGATCTATCAAACCTTTGGTCCGTTGCGTCGTACCGACCGAATAGTCAGCGGTTTTATTCTTATTGTCATCACAGCAACCTTGTTTGTTGAAGTATTACCAGAAACCATTAACGTCATTGGTTATATGGCTATCTCGCTTGCTTTGCTGGGATTTGTAGGTCCGACGTTTGTTGAAAAATTATTCGCAAAATCTGCCAATAAAACTCATCGTTTAACAATTCTTCTGGGCATAACGGGATTGGTGCTACACGCGAGTATTGACGGAGCGGCTCTGCAGAACGGTCATTTATCTCAGCAACACGAGAGTCTAACTCTTGCCATTATTTTACACCGCTTGCCTGTAGGACTAACCATTTGGTGGTTATTAAAACCATTAATTGGAGAGCGATTTGCTTTACTGACTTTGCTTGCAATGGCCGTGGCGACCGGTGGTGGCTTTGCTCTAAGTATGCAACTCACTGAATATCATTCCAGCTCAGCCTTTGCTGCCTTACAGGCTTTTATCAGCGGCTCCTTGATGCATGTTATTCTTCATAAACCTCATGCTGATGGGTGCATGCATACCAGTCAAATCCATGATCGCTCACATCATCACAGTCATGAGCCACAGCAAGTTCTATCGGATAACAATGGTCGTTTGGCCAAATTAAAATCCAAAATACCCGATCAGTGGGAATTAATGGGAATGTTGATTGGTTTTTCTACCATGTTAACATTACATTTATCATTATAAACTTGGCATGCATTCTGCTAACTAGATTTCTGGAGAAAAGAACAGACAGTCAATTAGTATCAGCGCAATAGGAATCATAGACAATGACATTTAGAAAAATCACTTTTATTTTTATCGCGTTATTACTCAGTATGCTTTTTTTGTCGCAATTTTGGTTGATTCAAAATTTTACTAAAGATGTATCCAGCAAAATAGGTCAAGCGGCTTTTGAAGTCAGCCACTCAACGATTGAAACGCTTCTTTTTAAGCAACCAGAAACCCATTTTAAGAAGTTTGCCATTTCCACTCACATATCGATTGTGGATCAGGCGCAACTTTTAAGTTCTTTATCGAGCGTTTCAAAAGATATTAAAATTAGTTTAAAGGATGAACAAAAGGATAAATTCCTAACCATTAATTCTGCCGGCGCTAATTATAAAATTGATATACCCCGAACGGGCATCCAGAAATCATTGGACGGCATGTCACAAAAAATACTCATCAGTGCATTTGCCTTTATTTTTATTGGCTTGCTTGCGGCCGGCTATTTTTCAAGGCAGCTGTCTCAACCGCTCAAAGAACTTCAAACAGCTTCCGAACGTGTCGGCCGAGGCGAATTTGGTTTTCAGGTAAAGAAAGTCAAAAAATTTCAAAGCATTGAACTGCAAAATACCATTACTGCATTCAATGAAATGTCAGAAAAAATCGACCGATTGCAAAAAGAAAATGAAACGCTGCAAAAACAAGCTCAGCTTTCCGAACTATCTGAAATCACTCGAGGGCTTGCTCATACCATTCGAAATCCACTGAATACACTCAATCTCGCTATCGATGAACTCAGTTCAACGGCTGATGCAAATCAAAAGAAAGAACTGTCTCGTATATCGAAACATCAAATTCAAAGAATCGATAAGTGGGTGCGTTCGTTGATGGATATCATGTCAAGCGATAACAGTCTGATCGAAACCATCGATGTCATCGCACTGATTCAATCGTGTATCGCTGATATCACTCTTAGTAATACCGCGGCGATTAAAATCGAGTTGATTGTCGCTCAATCAAAACCTGGCAAACAAACATCGATTCAATTGAAAGCGATAAAACCTGAATTAAAAAGCCTTCTACAAAGTATGATCAGTAATTCAGTGGAAGCAACCGAAGCTGCTAATGGATTAAATCCGATAACAATCGAAATTTCTCAACACCAAAAATTGATCAAAATTGTCATTAAGGATCGAGGGATCGGTTTTAGTAAGGAAATCAAATCGAAACTTTTCTCTCCTCATAATACCAACAAAACCTACGGCGCGGGAATGGGACTTTATCTGGCACATCGAATCATCACTTTAAAATATGATGGCAATATCGAAATTGATGATCATCCAGAGCAAACGGGCCAGCAACCTCCCGGCAGTCAAATCGTTTTAACCTTAAATAATAGAGTGTAATCCCATGCCTATAAGTATATTACTTGTTGAAGATGAAGCGGATCAACGAAATATCATTCAGTCGATCTTACTCTCCGAAGGTTACCGGGTAGATGCGGTGGCAACTGCCGAAGAAGCAATCGAGATACTCACCAACCAATCAATTGACCTGGTTATATCGGATTGGCAGCTTCCGGGAATGAACGGCGAAATGTTGTTAAAGGAAATTTCCCAAATAGCACCTAGCTGTGGATTTATTTTAATTACTGCTCACAGTGATGCGTCGCATGCGATTAATGTCATACGCGACGGCGCTGATGACTACCTACCAAAACCTTTTGATAAACAGTCACTATTATTTACAGTTAAAAAACTCATTTATACTAAGTCACTGGAAAAAGAAAATGAACAACTAAAACAACAAACTAAACACCGCGATCAGTTAGTCGACATGATCGGGCGCTCAACAGCCATGAATCGACTATTTACCCGTATTGAGAAAGCGGCACCGACCAGCGCAACGCTGTTGATATCGGGAGAAAGTGGAACAGGCAAAGAACTTGCGGCACGGGCGATTCACCAATTATCAAATCGCGCTAGAAGTATATTTCTGCCAGTAAACTGCGCAGCTATTCCAGAGAGTCTGGCTGAAGCAGAATTGTTTGGCGCAGAAAAAGGCTCCTATACTGGAGCTAACAAAACTCGATTTGGAAAATTTGAAGCGGCGGATAATGGCACTATATTTCTTGATGAAATTGGGGAGCTACCGTTGGTTTTACAAAGTAAGCTTTTGCGTTTTCTGCAGGAAGGAACCATTACAAGAGTCGGTTCAAATGATGAAATACAATTAGACGTTAGAGTGGTTGCCGCAACTAACCGTAATTTGTTAGAAGAAATAGAAGCGGGACGTTTTAGAGAAGATCTCTATTATCGATTGAATGTGATACCGGTAACCATTCCACCACTTCGACAAAGACAGGAAGATATTTCACTCTTGATTTCTCACTTTCTGAGCCATTTTTGCTCACTTCATCAAAGCGGTAAAAAAGCCTTCTCAAACCCAGCCTTAAAAATGCTGTTGGCCTACCCTTGGCCCGGCAATGTTAGACAACTTAGAAATAGCTTAGAACGTCTGGTATTACTTTCGTTCGGAGAAGTTATCACGGCTGAGGATGTTGAGGAACTTGAGCTTATTCAAAACAATCCCAAACAGGCATTTCTATTACCCGAACAAGGACTGCAATGGGAAGAACATGAAAAGGAGTGTCTATTACAAGCCTTAAGCCATTGTAATAACAACCGAACTCAGGCTGCTAAACTGCTTGGTCTAGGTTATAAAGCTTTTTTATATCGGTTGGATAAATATAAAATCTAGTTTCGAGGTGCAAGGTGCAAGGTGCAAGAAGATTATAACAGACTGGCCTAGTGACTCTTGCACGTTTCCTCATATAAAGAATGACTTTCTGATATGAGGACATAATAATAATGCTTTTCCCTTAATGGCCGAAGAAAAGTCATTAAATAGGGTCTTGCGCTGCCATAAGTACTATTGGCACACTTATTGAATATACATTATTGAACTGTATTTAAACTCAATAATCTATATAAGGATCAATCATATGAAAACTCTTAAATCAACTATCGCAGCGATGGCTTTGGGAATGGTGGGATTTGGCGCAATTTCAATCAGCGCTGATGAACTGGAAGAAAAACGCGTTATGGTTCAAATTCATAAACTGAGCGATAGCAACACTAAAGTCGATTTAGATATCAACGGTCAAGCGGAAGTATTTAATCTACCGGATCTTGAAGTTGGCGAAACAAAGGAAATAATTACGGAATCTGGCAGCGTTATCTCAGTGACTAAAACGGAGTCTGGCGTTTCAGTTTCTATCGATGGTGAGGAAATTAACCTTCCAGCGGTAGGTAGTGATATGGCAGCCCATTTTATTAAAGGTGGTACCTCATTACATACCAAAGTAAGTAAAGGTATTCAGGTTATCGGCGACTTAACCGAAGAACAAATGGCCATCATAAAAGATGCGTTTTTGGCCGCAGGAGTTGAAAAACAGGTTAATTTCACTAAGGGACATGAAATGCAGTTTATTTCTATCGACGGCGGGCTTCATGGATTCGATATAGGCGTTGAATCAGATAGCAATGTAAATACCTGGGTAACCGATGAAGGAAACGTAAAAATCATAAAAATGGGTGATGGAAATGGCAACATTCATATGCAAAGCAAAGTCATTATTATTGATAAAGACGAAGATAAAAACTAGATTTTGAATTGGTTATATTAAAAACTCTCGTTCCTACCATCTCGGTGGGAACGCATATACCCGTTCTCCCTCAAGATGCAGGCTTCAATGCTCAGCTAGGAAAGTTGTACACCAAAAGTAGGCGCTCTTAGGCGA
>CAZOBX010000133.1:0-9848 GCA_964578045.1 uncultured Kangiella sp.
ATGTTGACGAGGTGAGAATTAACGGTCGTCTTATCGGTAAAACCGGTAGTTTTCCACCGCACTTTCAAAGTGGCTTTCGTTACCAAAGACTCTACTTGATCCCCTCAATCATTCTCAAATACAATCAATTTAATCAATTAGAAATAAGCACCTTTAGTTCCATTAATGCTGCAGGCATAAAACGACACCCAGTAATTATCGGTGAATATTTTGAATTAGCTAATCACCTACAGGAAGCAGATTATATTTACATATTCTGTATCACAATATTCCTGCTTTTAACCGTATTTCAAATGTTCTATTACTTTTTGGTTAAAGGCAGTAACGAAACACTTTATTTGTCTTTGTATCTGGTGTCCTTTGCAGTAATCGGATTCACACGATCGCAAGCGCCGCTGCATATGGGGTTAGATTTAAGCTCAACGTTTAAAATTGAAATGTTTATGATCAGCGTCGCACTGGTTTCTTTTTCATTTTTTGTATTTCGATTTTTTGACCTGGAAGTCCGTAGAAACTACGCGATCGGTATACTAATAATGACCTTGCCGGGACTCATTAATATTATGTATCCCGATCCATTAAAAGCACGAATCGTAGCAGAATACGGCTATTGGGTGATTTGCATTGTCGCATTTCTTACCGCGGGTAGTGCAGTGGTTATCTCAATATTTAAAAAAAGAAGATACAGCTGGGTGATCGGCGTTTTCTGTTTATCCGGCTGGTTTTTTCTTTGTTACGATGCTATAAGTCAGTCAAGTTTATTTGCTGATTTAGATTTACCTTTAAGACCTTCCCTGTTGCTACTTGCGACAACCACTGTCGGTATTTGTATGTCACTGGCCATTACTCACAAATATTGGCAAATATTTAAGGGGGCAACTTACGACTACCTTACCGGCACATTATTGCGTCCAGCTTTTTTTCAACGTCTATCAGAAGAAATTCAGATAAGCCAACAAGAGAGTTCACTGCTTTTTGTTGCAGTAATTAATATACAGGAAGTCAAAAAAATCAGCGCCAGCTACGGACATGAGATCGGTAACAACATGTTGTTAATTGTCAGTGAAATCTTGATCAGGCGATTAAAACCTTTCGATCTGGTTTGTCATTTCAGTGATGATGAGTTTTGTATTGTTGCTAAAGTACAATCCCGACAGGAGGCGGAAGACTATTTAAGAGAAATCCACAATGATTTGAGTACGACACAACAAGTCGTTGGTACTGAAACTGAATTATTTATTAACGCCAAACTCGGCGGCGTTATTTACAACCCAGATCAACACTTATCCGTTTCTCAACTATTGCAAGATGCCAATTATGGCTTAGCCAAAGCACAAAATCATAATTTACAAGATTATGTTTTACTGAATAACCCCACGGTTACTGCTTAGAGAGTAAGTTCTGACTTCTAAGTTCTAAGTTCTAAGTTCTTTGTTGTAAGCTAATCCCTGAAATTATTATATTGCAATGGCCACTCTAAGGATTCTTCTTTTATCAACGCGATTACTTTTTGAAGATCATCTCGTTTTTTACCGGTGACTCTTAATTTTTCTCCCTGGATACTGGTTTGAACTTTTAATTTGGCCGCTTTTATTAACTTAATAATCTTTTTTGAAAGCGCCTGCTCCAATCCTTCCCTTATACCAATCATTAAATGAACTACTTTGCCATAGGGTTGAATTTCACCGATATCGGCGCACTTTGGATCAATGCTTCGTTTAATCAACTTGGCAACCAAAATATCTTTCAATTGATTCGCCTGGAATTCCGCATCAGCGGTAATTTTGACTTGTTTTTGATCTAGCTCAAATTTGGCGGAACTGCCTTTTAGATCAAAACGGGTATTTATTTCTCGGTTAGCTTGATCTACGGCATTGCGTAGCTCGTGAGTATCGACTTCAGATACGATATCAAATGATGGCATGCTTATTTGTCCTTTTTAATCGGGTTGCAAGCATTATAGCAATCGCAGACACTCTTGGGTATAAGCAGCATGATATACCCAACAGGCCGGTGGCCTATGCTATACTTTGTACATATTTGATTGAATATCAATCAGTTGGACAAATTTTCATCAGTCAACGTCAAGCTGAATTATAGCCGATTTAACGTCAAGCTTAACAGAAATCAAAACATGCCAGTCCTAGAGAACTTTGAAAAAGAACATAGTAGCAGCCAATTACATCAGTTAAATGATGCTTTGGAAAGCGGTATGTTTGTGCAAGTTCGAACTATGCTAAACCAACTGCCAGCCGCAGATGTTGCCCATATGTTAGAATCTACCCCGCCGAAGGAACGTAAGGTTTTATGGCGATTAGTCGATTCGGAGCGAGAAGGCGAAGTCCTTCAGTTCTTAAACGAAGATCTATTAACCGCTTTTGCAGAAGAGATGGCACCGGCAGATTTAGCAGCCGCTATGGCTAAATTGGATACTGATGATTTAGCGGATATTCTTGGAGATTTGCCAGACAAGATCACCAAAGAAGTTCTTTCCTCTATGAATTTCCAGGATCGAACCCGAATTGAACAGGCATTAAAATATCCAGAAGATTCCGCAGGCGGTTTAATGAATACCGATACCATCGCGGTTCGACCAGCGGTCACAATCGAAGTGGTTTTGCGCTATTTAAGAATGCAAAAGGAAATTCCGAAAAACACCGACAGCATATATGTCGTCGATACCCATGACATTTTAATCGGGACGGTTTATCTTTCAACCTTGATTACCAGCCAGCCCGATCAAATGGTCGAAGAAGTTGTCGATGAAGAAATCGAAGCGATACCAGTGGCTTTGCCAGATACCGATGTTGCTAGCCTTTTTGAAAGACATGATTTGGTCTCCGCCCCAGTAGTTGATGAAGAAGGTAAATTATTGGGCCGTATCACAATTGATGATGTCTTAGACGTTATTATCGAAGATGCCGACCACTCTTTGATGAGTATGGCGGGTTTGGATGAAAATGACGATACCTTTGCGCCGGTTTTTACCAGCGCTAAAAGGCGGGCATTATGGTTGGGTATCAATTTAATTACCGTCATCACAGCCGCGTCATTTATAGGGATTTTTGAAAAAAATATTCAAGCAATAGCCACTCTGGCGGTTTTACTTCCTATTGTTGCTAGTATGGGAGGAGTAGCTGGAACGCAATCGCTAACTTTGGTAATTCGAGGTATGAGTATTGGCCACATCAGCAGTAATAATTTTCGCTGGTTGGTATTTAAAGAACTTGGAGTGAGCCTGTTAAACGGAGGTGTTTGGGCGCTCGTTATAGGATTCTGCGCCTACTTTTGGTATGTGAATACCGGTAATTATGCCAGCCATGCAATTGGTCTAGGATTATCTGTGGGCGGTGCAATGCTGATCAATCTGATAGCGGGTACTGTTTTTGGTGCCATTTTACCGATGATCCTTACTAAAATGGATATTGATCCTGCGCTTTCAGGCGGCGTAATTTTAACAACTGTAACGGATTTGATTGGTTTTCTTTCTGTATTAGGTTTAGCCGCCATTTTTATCGTTTGAATAATTATTTTTTCTCGCCAGGATGGGCACAAAAAGGTCGTTAAAAGTCAAAAAATGACTAGAACTAACATCGAAAATTTCACCGATATCCCTAATGTTGGAAAAGCGACCGAAAGCGACTTTATTCTTTTAGGCTTTAAGAATCCACTGGAATTAGCCAGCCAGGATCCCTACAGACTGTATTCCAAACTGTGCGAAATCACCGATCAAAGACATGATCCTTGTGTGATTGATGTGTTTATTTCAGCGGTTAGGTTTATGCAAGGGGAAGATGCTCAAAAGTGGTGGTTTTATACCGATGAGCGGAAACGTTATTTAGCCAAATTGGAATAGTCGTGTGGCTGCAATGTTCAAATAGAGACAATTACAACCAAAAGAAGTATTTTTAATTATCGAAGTTCAATCGCAAACAACTTATTATCCACCCCATACAACTCAACCATACTTTCATACTCAAAACCTAGCTTCTTAAGCAATCCTATAGAGCGAATGTTTCCGGGACTGGTCACTGCAATAATCCGCGCTAAGTGGTGCACCTCATTGGCATTCTTCAATACCGCCACAGCCGCTTCTTGCGCATAACCTTTGCCTGCATATTCCGTTAGCAGCGCATAACCAATATCCACATCATCTAACTCATCACGCTTGAGTAATCCACACATACCGATGGGGGTCGATGCATCGTTAAGCTCAACTAGACTCAATCCAAACCCAATTTTTTGATAACTGGCTATAGGTCCATCTTGGAGATACTTCAGTGCATCTTCCTTTGTCCTGACACCTTTGTCAGCAATGTTTGTAATGAAAGAAGGCTCATTTAGAAGCTTTATGATGAAGTTTAAATCATTGCAATTGAATTGTCTTATTCGCAGTCTGTCAGTTTCACAAACGATCATAACTTACCCTTTTTAACCAATATCCGATCCAGATGATTAGCAAATGCCTGACGATCACTATTACTAAGCGGCGGTGGTCCACCAGTATGTTCTCCGCTGGCGCGCATGGTATCCAAAAAATCTCGCATGTTTAGTCTCGCCCTAATATTATCTGGAGTGTGCAATTCACCACGGGGACTTAATGCATGACCACCCTTTTCTATCACTTCGGCGGCTAGAGGAATATCACTGGTGATGACCAAATCATCCGTTTCTACCAGCTTAACAATTTCATCATCCGCCACATCAAATCCCGAATTCACTTGCAGCATTTTGATAAAAGGAGAGTTAGGTTTTGATATTGATTGGTTAGCGACTAGTGTAAGTAATGTCTGGGTTCTAACTGCCGCTTTAAAAAGTATTTCTTTTATTACAACGGGACAAGCATCAGCGTCAACCCAGATATTCATGTTATTTTATTCCTGATCCACTTATTGTTTGGCGGCGTATTCTTCGTTTTGTTTCCAAACGCGAATTAGATTGCCCGATAATATCTTAGCAATATCTTGTTCGCTGTATCCTCTGTCCAGAAAGCCCTGAATTAAACTCGGATAGGCACTAACATCTTTTAATCCGCTAGGCAAACTATCGCCGACGCCATCATAATCAGAACCGATTCCCACGTGATCAATTCCTGCGATTTTTACCACATGATCAAAATGATCCAGCACATCACCCAATTCAGCGAACTCAAATGGAGTCTTCTCTAAATACGCTTTTTTGAATGCTTTTACCTCATCACTATTTTGTTCGACTTTTTCACTATCCATAAATAATTTGCGAGCCGCTTTGTAAATATTATTACTCGCAATGGATTTTTGAGAAATAAAGGTTGAACCAAAGTTGATATGAATAACGCCGCCATTTTTAGCCAGCAGTTTGATCATCTCATCACTCATATTTCTTTCAAAACCAGTAGTAAAGTGCCGAGCGGACGAATGAGAAGCAATTACCGGTACCTGACTAATTTCCATCACTTGATAAAAGGCTTCGTCGGAAATATGAGACACATCAACCATTACACCAGTGTTATTCATTTCGACAACTAGTTTCTTGCCAAAATCTGTCAATCCTTTTGCCGGTCGATTTTCATCATAGGAGGAATCAGAAATATGATTAGCCTTCGAATGAGCTAAAGTGATATAGCGAATACCTCTTTGATAAAAATGCTGAAGATTTTCCATTTTGCCTTCTATCGCCGAACCATTTTCCATTCCCATCGGTAAAGAAATAATGCCTTTTTCGAAATTTCTCTGCATTGCCTGAGTCGAAAAAGCCAGTCCAAATTTTTCCGGTGCTTTTATTACAATAGCTTCGACCATGTCGATTAATTTATCGGCCAATTCTTTACTTCCACTGCCCTGCTCTTCTAACTTGGCGGGAATATAAATCGACATAAAAGGAGCATCCAATCCCCCTATCTTTGCTCTGGGATAATCAAAATCACCTTTATCAGTGGCATTGGTCACATCTTCGTATTCTTCTTCCAAACGATAAGGAACATCGATATGAGTATCCGTAATGATGTATTTTTGGGAAATTTCACCCGCTGTCAATTTGTTGCTTTGTTTTTCTGATAGCTTGTTCGAGGAAACCGTTTTTACAGGCTGAGCATCGGTGGTTTCAGTTTGGCTCTTTTGTTCTTGGCAAGCAGATAGCAAGGTAGCGATTGACACAACTAACAGGCCATATTGGAAGCTTGATTTAATTCTATTTACCAAAAGTATTGATTTCATTATTATTCTCTTGTTTTATTATTCTTAAACCACCAGACTAATATTTCTTTTTGGTCATTTTTCTGGCTCTTGCTTTATTCCTACGAGACTTATCCATTAGCTCTTTGGTTACTTTAACCTTTTTGCCTTCAAAGGGGTTTACGCTCTCCTTTAGTTCAAACTTTATGGGCGTACCAACCACTTTAAGCGCTTCTCTAAAACTTTTTTCTAAATAACGGATATAAGATTTCGGTAAAGATTTAGTCTGATTTCCATGTATTACAATCCTGGGTGGATTATGACCGCCGGGATGAGCGTAACGAAGTTTCGCTTTAAAGCGGCCTTTAGCCGGCGGCTGATGTTTTGACACGACTAGTTCTAAAATTCGAGTTAATTTGGAAGCGCTCATTGTGACTCTCGCACCGGCATAAGCTTCATCAACGGCTTCCCAGAGGTGACCTACATTTGTCCCGTGTAATGCAGAGATAAATTTAACCCTGGCAAAATCGGCAAACTGAAGACGACGTCCAATCGCTTCTTTCACATCAGTTCGTTTATCTTCGGACATATTATCCCATTTGTTAATCGCTAAAACTAATGAGCGACCAGCATCAATTGCGAAACCTAAGAGATTAAGATCTTGCTCAGTAATACCTTCACGAGCATCGAAAATCATGATCACCACATTGGCATCATTAATCGCTTGCAAAGTTTTTAACACAGAAAATTTTTCGACTGTTTCTTTAACTTTACCGCGGCGTCTGACACCAGCGGTATCGATCAGGGTATATTTTTTCTCACGTCGCTCCATTTCAATATAGATCGAATCACGAGTCGTACCCGGCAAATCGTATACCACCACTCTTTCTTCGCCGAGCATACGGTTAACTAGGGTCGATTTGCCGACGTTGGGCCGACCGATAATAGCGAGTTTAGGACCGAGATTTGGGTCTCTCTCTTCACCATTTTCCAACAGTTGCTGTTCAATTCTTGCTTTAATTTTATCTTCAACCGAAGGTAAAATAATATCTTCTATCAAGCGGTTAACGCCACGTCCATGAGAAGCTGCAACTGCCGATATCGATTCGAATCCTAATGAATAGAAATCTGTCAGAACGGTGCCTTGATCTAGGCCATCTACTTTGTTTACTACCAAGTGAATTTCACGATTTTCTGAGCGGAGTTGCTGAGCAAAAGATTCATCAATGCTGGTTAGACCTTCTCTGGCGTCGACGATAAATAGTGTGATATCCGCTTCTCTGACGGCCTGCATTGATTGCTGAGCCATTAAACCGTCCACACCAACTTCACCACCGGTTATTCCACCTGTGTCGATAATGATGAAGGGCTGTTCGTTGAACGTTGCATGACCATATTGTCGATCACGGGTCAAACCAGGAAGATCGGCGACCAGCGCATCACGAGTTCGCGTAAAACGATTAAATAAAGTGGACTTGCCAACATTGGGTCGACCAACAAGTGCAACAACAGGTAACATGACGATTTTTTCACCCTCATCCTACCCCTCCCGTTTAAGAGGAGGGAATTAGAATGGTTTTAACAACTTTAATTTTAAAACTTAGAACTTGATACTTATTTTTTCTTTATCGCAACTAACGAACCATCACGAGTATATAGAATGACTTTGTCGCCAATTACCAATGGACTCGCGGCAATCCCGCTAGAATCGATATGCTCACGACTAACTATTTTTCCATCACTGGTAGAAATCCAATGTACATAACCTTCAAAATCACTGACTACAATATAGTCGCCGACCACACCGGGGGCTGTGAGCTGTCTTCGGTGAAGCTCTTTTTGGGTCCAGATAATCACGCCATTACTTCGGTTAATTCCGCTAACATGGCTATTCTCATGAGTTACAAAAAGTAGCAAATCACCCACAGCCATATCCTGATAAGTTGATAGCTCTCGTTGCCAATTAAACTCACCATTTCTAAAATCCAGACTGGCAAGATTTCCATTAAATGAACCGATATAAATGGTTCCGCCAACAACTAAAGGTTGTAGATCAACATCCACCAATCGTTGGATTTCAGAACTACCTATCGGTGTAGCAATTTTCTTTTCCCAAGCCATTTGGCCGTTTTGCAAAATAAAAACAGCTAGTTTGCCATTTGAAAAACCAGAGATAACGCCGCCACTAGAGATAACCGGCGAAGAATTTCCTCGCAGCGTCAGTGGTGGTAAAGATTCATCATAAAACCATTTTTGCTCGCCAGTGAATGCATCAAATGCGTAAATTTTACCGTCAACAGTTCTAACCACTACGTAGCCGTCACCGATCGCCGGACTGGAAATAATTTCGCTGGAAACAAGGGCTCGCCATTTTTCTTCACCGGTATCGGCATCAAGCACTAAAACCTCGCCCTGACTGGTGCCAACCGCAAGTAATCGACTTGCCACCGTAGGACCTCCGGCAATCGGCAGCTCAAATTCCTTTTCCCAGATTTTCTTGCCATTGTCCGGATTGATAGCAGCGATAACACCGGTAGTGTCTGCAATATAGATTTTTTTATAAGCGTATACAGGGGATAATTCTAATGCCTGTTCGCCAATGCCATCCCCGACACTGGTTGACCAAAGTGTTTTGATCTCAAATTGATTGTCTATATCAACAAGAGGATCGGGTTCGTATATATCTACATCATCACTACAACCAACCATCAACAATGATGCGAATATGAAAAATAGAGCATAAAAACGCATTATTCCGAAGCCTCATTAAAAGTCAGTTCGCTAGCCGTTAACTGTTCAATTTTTATTTTAAGTGTCGAGTGATTAGCCGTCACTTTGCCTGCCGCATCCGCTGATTTATATGCTTCAAGCGCTTCGGTTTTTCTATCCAGTGCCATAAAAGCATCACCTTTTACTAAACTGGCTATCTCAAAATAACCGGAATCATTTGCCATAGTTAATAGTGGTAACGCTTGCTCGGCTTTTTGCTGTGCCACCAGGATCCTGGCCAATCGTATTTTTGCGATTTGCACTAATTCATTTCCAGGATGTTTATCAATCACCCAAGTAAACTCTACCACAGCATTGTCAAGCTCATTAGCTTCAACCGCTAGCTTAGCTAGATGAAATGCAGAAAGGATCGCGTAACTGGAATCAGGAAAACCCGCTTTTACTTTCGCTGCATTTTCAGCCAGCTGAGTGCTATCTTCTTTACCCACCTGATCAGTAACAGTCATATAAAGTTCAGAGGCCGCTTCTTGGGTCGCAATTTGTTTTTCATTCCAAAATTTCCAACCAAAAAACCCTGATAACCCCAGTACGGCACCAACGATTAGTGGTGTTCCGTTATCTTTCCACCATTCTTTTAATTGCTCGATCTGCTGTTCTTCTGTTAGGTATGACACGGTATAACTCCTAAATTTTACAAATTCAATATTCTTCCTCTCCCTGGATAAATCCCCTTCCACATTGGGAGAGAATTGGGGGGGAGAGCTGTTTAACTCTTTATGTAACTAATATTTGTCGAAGTCGAGATACCAGCTCTGACTGCACGATTGTCTCTTGCTCCGTTTTTTCACGAAGAAACTTAATCGTAATCTGTTGTTGTGTAACTTCATCTTCACCTAAAATCAACGCGATTTTCGCCCCTGATTTATCTGACTTTTTTAACTGCTTCTTAAAATTACCGCCACCACA
>CAZOBX010000133.1:9858-15641 GCA_964578045.1 uncultured Kangiella sp.
GTATTCTTAATTGAGGCAATTGGTCTCTTAATTGTTCAGCAAGTTGCATTCCTGCAATTTCAGCCGATTGGCCCAAAGTGCATAAATAGACATCGGTTTTAGCTGAAAGTTTATCCTTAACCGCATTTTGCTGATTTAGCAACAAAATAATTCGTTCCAATCCCATGGCAAAACCACACCCTTGAGTCGCCTGACCGCCGAGTTGTTCGACCAAGCCATCGTAGCGTCCGCCTGCACAAATCGTCCCTTGTGCCCCTAAATCTTTAGTGACCCACTCAAAAACCGTGCGATTATAATAGTCCAATCCTCTTACCAATTTGCTGTTGACTACATAGCTGATATTAAGTTTATTGAGTAATTGGCATAACCCTTCGAAATGTTGGCGGGACTCTTCATCCAGATGGTCCATCAATTTCGGTGCGTTTTCTATCAATTCATTCATGCTTGGATTTTTACTATCCAAAATCCTGAGCGGATTCGAGTTCAAGCGCCGTTGGCTATCACTATCCAACTGCTCAATATTTTGCTTAAAGTATTCGACTAATTTTTCCTTATAGGCTTCACGTGCTTGATTGCTTCCTAATGAGTTAATCTGCAACTCAACATCACTTAATCCCAATTTTTTCCATAATCTGGCGGTTAACGCAATAATCTCTGCATCGATATCCGGTCCTTTTAAACCAAATGTTTCCAATCCAAACTGATAAAACTGCCGATATCGACCTTTTTGTGGACGTTCGCGTCGAAACATCGGTCCCATGTACCACAGTCGTTGTTGTTGGTTATAAAGCAATCCATGTTGAATACCCGCCCGTACACATGAGGCCGTACCTTCGGGGCGCAAAGTCAAACTATCTTCACCTTTGTCAACAAAGGTATACATTTCTTTTTCTACAATATCAGTCACTTCGCCAATCGACCGACAGAATAACTGAGTATTTTCAACTATCGGCATACGAATTTCGGCGTAACCATAACTCGCAGTTAATTCACGCAGGCAGGATTCCAGATGGTGCCAAACAGGCGTTTCATCTGGCAAAACATCATTCATACCTTTTACGGATTGGAAAGATTTACTCAAAATTGTACATCCAACGGTGCTGTGGTTAAAATCGAACGCGCAATTATAGCGGAAAAGAACAGGGAAAACAGCGATAATTCAGCTATTTTGGCTGAATAACAGATAAACAGGAAGTTTTATCTGCGGACCTCATTAGAAGGAAGTAAAACCACTTCTGACTGGCCTTTGCCGCAGTCATTTTTAGCTTACCGGATTTAAGCTTTGTCGTATTCTTGAGCGTTTCGGACTTAAAAGTCAAAGGCCAATTCAAAAACGAGTGTGGATAGTCTGATTAGGTTCCATTCTTTTACCCTTTCTAACAATCCTGTGGCCAAATCGGTGCAAATGCGAAGCTCCTGCTAAAGCCACCATTTTTGTTATGAAATCGTGATAACTCAGTGATCAAAAAGACAGCTTTAAAGTCCATTATATCAAGCGTTGGTTGAACTTTGGCCACAACTATCTGGACCAATCAGGAACTCAAACATGAAAATCGCTTCGTTCATTACAGCTGTATCGCTATTATCGGCCTTAGTTTTTTACGCCATAGCACCGATATCCGCAGAAAATTCAAACAGTTATTATGCCAATAACAAAGACATACTACCCACTAACGCGATGCAAGATGACAAAATGCCCGCCAGCCAACACCTTGAGAGTATTGTACTAGGCGCAGGCTGTTTCTGGGGCGCAGAAAAACGCTACGAAGCGATCCCCGGTGTAGTGAATGCCATCTCCGGCTATGCCGGTGGGGAAAATGTCAATCCGACTTATCGCGAAATCACCAAAGCAAAACATCGCTTTAATTCCAAAAACCATGCTGAGGTTGTAAAGGTTATCTTTAATAGCTCGAAGGTGAATCTAGAAACTATATTACAAAACTACTTTGAAGGTCACGATCCAACTCAAGTTAATCGTCAAGGCAACGATGTAGGTACTCAATATCGTTCTACGATTTTGATCGAAAATGACAATCAAAAACAGATAGCCAGAAAGGTATCATCTCAATATCAAACATTATTGACAGCTGAGGGATACGGTGAAATTGCGACCAGAATCGAATCATTAGATCAGTTCTTTGCTGCTGAAGAATATCACCAGGATTATCTTGCGAAGAATCCTAACGGCTATTGTCCAGACCACTCCACAGGTATCAAATTTGAAAGCGACAAGGCAGCATCCAAAATAGTATCCAACAAGGCTTTATTGACAGGCAAACATATCGTCGTAATCGAGGCCGATCACTATTGCCCTTACTGCGAAAAATTCAGAGAAAACGTGGTTAAAAACTATCAGGGAACCATTCCATTGGTTTTTCGTCTTGCTAGTCAGTTAAAAGATCTTAGTATCAAAACTCCAACCTGGGCGACACCAACTATTTTGTTTTTGCAAGATGGTAAAGAAGTATTTGGGCGACACGGATATATGGCGCCGGAACAATTTTACCAGGCGTTAGGCGCATTCAAACTCGGCAAAAGCGAATCCTTTAATGTGGCCTTCAATCAGGGTACCGATGGTCGTTATTGCAAGCAGTATGAAATATTTAAAAATACGCCAGACGGCGTTTTTGTTGACAAATTAAGTGGTGCGAAATTATTTGATACGCGCCATCGCTTTAATTCTAAATCCGGTTGGTTGTCATTTACTAAAGCGATTGATGGTTCCGTGATTGAACTGCAGGATAATAGCTATGGTATGAGCCGTATTGAAATTCGTTCGAAAACTTCGGGAATTCATTTAGGGCATGTGTTTCCTGATGGACCAAATGGACAGCCGAGGTTTTGTATTAATGCGACAGTGTTGGAGTTTGTGGCGAGGGAAAGTATATAAATTGTGTGTGTTATTGTCTGAAATGTCCGATAAGCGGACCTAGCTTTTGCCCCTTATTAGGGGGAAGAATAGGAGGGGGGTAAAATCTACCCGAACAAATCAGCCGTCATAAACACAAAACCATCTTCGTGACAAAATTGTGATAACTAAGTGACCAATTCGTAACATCCCTGCCCCATAATGTTAACACTTCACAAAATTACCCTCTCAATCCGCAACACAATAAAAGGAAAATCCAAATGAAAACCAAGCGTATACTAACCGCCGGGCTGTTCAGCTTATGTGCCGCAAACGTCAGCGCTCAGGAACTAAGCATCTCGTTTACAAACCTGACTCAAGGCTTTTACTTTACTCCATTGATTGTTGCATCTCATGACCAAAATGCATCAATTTTCACTGTCGCGACTTCGGCTAGTTCAGAGTTACAAGCACTCGCTGAAGGCGGTGATATTTCTGGCGTCAGTGCGATGTTAACAACCGCTAATGCAGACATAGTTGAAAACCCTGCAGCGGGTCTATTGGCGCCAACCTCCAATGTAGAACTTAACCTGTCAACCTCTGATGGCAATAATGTCTTATCGTTGGCTAGCATGCTGTTGCCAACCAATGACGCATTTGTTGGGCTGGACAGTTGGCCAATCCCGACAACTGCCGGTACCTACGTTGTTTGGTTAAATGCCTACGACGCTGGAACAGAAGCAAACGATGAACTTATTGTAGGCGGTGCTGGCGGTGCACCTGGAACGCCAGGAATTCCAGCCGCACCAGGCGGTGACGTTGGTATGAATGGCACCGGTCTAACGGATACCCAAACCAACACCAATGTACATATTCACCGCGGCGCACTGGGTGATGATGACTTAACCGGTGGGCAAAGCGACTTGGACAATCGAGTTCACCGTTGGTTAAACCCTGTTGCTAAAGTCACCATCACTGTTGAATAAGGGGAAATCTATGTTACGTTATAATAAAATAATCGCGTCGCTGCTTTTACTTCTGGCAATGTCTGCCTGCAACAATTCTATAGAAGGTGAAACAGTCGTGCTCGAACCGCAGGTTATCTCGGAACGTCAGTATCAGGTCACAGTAATAAATTTAACCAACGCACAACCGTTATCACCGGTCGCTGTTTTGCTACACGATTCGGGTAATCTCTGGCAGTTAGGTCAACCTGCATCAACCATGTTAGAAAATTTGGCTGAATCAGGCGATAACAGTGATGTACTGAGTGCTGATTTTGCCTCAAGTAACGCCAGTAATGGCGGCGTAGTAATGCCCGGTAGCCAAACAGAAATAGTGATTTCTACGACGGATACTAACGCGTTATACCTGTCTTTAGCTACAATGTTAGTCAATACCAATGATGCCTTTACGGGATTGAATCGAGTTGATTTATCGGCGTTGGCGGTCGATGCCATGCTGAATTACCGGGTTGGTGTTTATGACGCCGGTACTGAAGGTAATTCTGAACTTGCTGGCACAATTCCGGGGCCCGCTGATGGCGGCGAAGGATATAATGCGGCGCGGGACGATATCGACTATGTTGCCAGACATCCGGGAGTGGTTAGCGCTGACGATGGTTTGACCAATTCCTCATTAAATAATCAACATAAATTTGATAATCCTGCGATGTCGGTTAAAATTGTTAGACTCCAGTAGACGGTATTCCCCCTTGGTTTAGGGGGAGTTTTTACTGATTCAAATTAAACGAGATCAAACATGCAAGATTCCATATTAATTGTTGAGGATGAACAAGATATCGCCGAACTGATCAAAGTTCATATGGAAGATTTAAATCTTGAAGTTGAGCTTTGCGACAATGGTGACCAAGCCATCGCACGTGCTATTGAGAAATCCTTTTCGGTGCTTATCCTTGATATCAACTTACCTGGCCGTAACGGTTTAGATGTTTGCCGTAAGGTGCGAGAAAACAAACCGGAACAAGCTATATTAATGTTGACTTCTCGAACATCTGAAGTGGACCGTATTGTTGGTCTGGAATTAGGCGCCGATGATTATATGACCAAGCCCTTTAGCGTTCGTGAATTACAAGCCAGAGTTCATGCACTATTGCGTAGAGTACATTTATTACAATCACGAAAGGAGGATGACCAAAACGCTCAACAGATAAAGGTTGGGGTTTTATCGATCAATCAACTCACTCATCAAGTAATCTTGAATCATCAAAAATTGGATCTAACTTCAACTGAATTCGATTTACTTTGTTTTATGGCAAGACACCCCAATCAGGTTTTTTCTCGGGCTCAATTGCTCGATCATGTCTGGGGATATCAACACAGCGGTTACGAACACACCGTTAATTCACACATTAATCGACTACGCAACAAGCTCAACATTGACAATAGAAGTAATGCTATCATCCAGACCGTCTTTGGGGTCGGTTATAAATTTAATCCCGAAGCTGTCAGCCAATGAAAATATCTTTATATCAACGTCTAGCTCTGTCGTTACTGGTCTTATTTATTGCAGTAGTTGGGGTGTTTTTCTGGTGGTCTCAAGACCTCGAACAACTATCTCGCAATGAAGCTGAACAGCGGCTTCATATTTCTTTAGCTGAACATTTAGCCAATGACAATCCACAACTTAAAGAAGGTGGTTATGATCATGAAGCCCTGCAAAATATGTTTCATACTTTAATGATACTAGGGCCAAGTTTCGAATTTTATTTCATCGATCCTCGAGGCAAGATCATAACCTATTCAGCAGAGCCAGGAAAAGTAAAACGACAATCAGTTGATCTGGAACCGTTGCTGCAATTAATCAGTCAAAAAGTCGCATTACCTATTTTTGGTGACGACCCCCGCTCGCTACAAAAACGAAAAATATTTTCAGTGACAGCTATCTATAATCAGCAAGTGCTGAAGGGGTATTT
>CAZOBX010000134.1:0-15609 GCA_964578045.1 uncultured Kangiella sp.
AGTTCATCCAACAAGCGATTGCGGCGTTGTGACTCTTGAAAAGGGCTAACCATTGCCTTCGAGTCACGCCTTGCACTCACTTGTTGGTTGAACTCTGAACTAGTCAAAATCCCTATGTCGAGGTACTAGGATTTCTTCTCTACCGTGGCAATCGCTAACTCTTGCAATTGCTCAACTGACACTTTGGATGGTGCAGAAGTCAATGGACAACTGGCAGTGGTGGTTTTTGGGAAAGCAATCACGTCTCGAATAGAGTTCGCGCCCACCATTAACATCACTAGTCGGTCTAAACCAAAAGCGATTCCACCATGAGGAGGACAACCGTATTTAAGTGCTTCAAGCAGAAAACCAAATTTATCATCAGCCTCCTGCTCATCAATACCTAATATTTCAAAGATGGTCGATTGCATTTGCTGATTATGGATACGAATCGAACCACCACCGACCTCACAACCATTAAGTACCATATCATAAGCCCGAGACAGGCTTTCGGTTGGTGCTGCTTTTAGTTTATCCACATCATTTTGTTGAGGAGCAGTAAACGGATGATGGAGCGCATGCATACGACCTTGATCTTCTTCAAACATCGGAAAATCAACTACCCAGACGGGTTTCCAATTATCTTCGACTAAACCTCGATCTTCGGCAACTTTTAACCTTAATGCGCCCAGTGAATCAGTCACCACTTTACTGGAATCTGCTCCAAATAATAGTATATCACCGGATTTTGCTGCAGTTCTTTCAATAATTTGGTCAATGATCTCGTCGTTCAAGAATTTGGCGATGGGTGATTGAACCCCTTCAACTCCTTTACCGACTTCTTTAATTTTAACCCAGGCCAATCCTCTTGCGCCATAACGGCCAGCGTATTCCGCATATTGATCAATTTGCTTGCGACTGAGTTCTGCCCCACCCGGCACACATATAGCAGCAACTCGACCATTTTCATCATTCGCTGGGTTAGAAAAGACTTTAAATTCAACCCCTTTTAATAAGTCAGCCACATCAACCAATTCAATCGACACTCGTAAATCGGGCTTGTCGCTGCCAAATCGCCGCATGGCTTCAGCGTAGGGTATTCTTGGAAACTCGCCTAGATCAACGTCCAGTGTTTTGATAAACAGCTGACGGATCATCTTTTCCATCATGGCCATAATGGCTTGTTCATCCATAAATGAAGTTTCGATATCCAGCTGAGTGAATTCCGGTTGACGATCGGCGCGTAAATCTTCGTCTCGGAAACAACGAACTATTTGATAATAGCGATCGAATCCGCTCATCATCAACAATTGCTTAAATAGCTGAGGAGATTGGGGCAACGCAAAGAAAGTGCCTTTGTTGGTTCGACTGGGTACCAGATAATCCCTTGCCCCTTCTGGTGTTGCTTTGGTCAAAATAGGTGTTTCTATATCGGTAAAATGCTCCCTATCTAAAAAGTCCCGTAAATACCTGACGACCTTATTACGAAATAACAATTTTTCCTGCATTTCTGGACGGCGCAAATCCAGGTACCGATACTTTAATCGCAACTCTTCAGAAACTTCTTCATGCCCATCAATTAAGATCGCCGGCGGCGCAGCTTTGTTGAGCACTGTTAAATCGCTCGCTAAAATTTCAATGGTGCCGGTTAGCATGTCTTTATTGATCATATCTTCCGGTCGGTTACGAACTTGACCGGTGATGGTTACTACAAATTCGCTGCGCAGATCTTCAGCTTTGGCAAATAACTCCGGCTGATCCGGCTCAATAACGACTTGGACAATGCCACTACGATCGCGAATTTGCAGAAAAATTAGCCCACCTAAATCACGCCTTCTGTGGATCCAACCGGCAACTGTGACCGTTTGGTTTGTTGATACGGTTAATAAATCACTGTTGTAATGGCTACGCATAATTAAACCTTAAAAAAGTAAAGCTGGACAAGCAGAAATTGCAGTCTTGAAAAACCGCGTATGTTACTGGATACAAGGGCTAAAGTCTATCTGGCTTAAATCAACGACGCAACATTGTTAACCTCAGGTATGGATAAGAACATCCATTCAGCATAACTGTTTTGGCGGCTCTCAGCGTTGAGCTGGCTTTCAATAGCCAACTATTGCTACGCAATCTCGCCTGGATATCCACTAAAACAGTTACACTGGCCTAATATTATCTTTGAATGGTACTTTGCTAATCGTTATTAATTGGAAGCTTATTGTAATCAAAGGGGGTGCTGGCATTTCTTATCCAGACCTGAGGTTAGTTAGGATAATTAAAGCAATCTGGTTGGTTAAAATTCAATCTGGAAATTGTCCACAAATTCGATCTTGTGCTAGGATTAGATTGATTTTCAACCAAAACCGCTAGTTTTTGGTGTTTTTGTCAAGAACTCTTTACCCGCGATTTTCCAATAGTTCCAATTTCAAAAAAGCATACAGGCGAAGTTCGAAAAACATGATAAAAAACGTAAAAGCCCGGCTAATTGAAGGCTTTAACATCGACAACAATCCATTTTTGTACCGCCGTTTGATAATGACAGCGGCTTTGCTCTTTATCGCTTTATTCGCCTTTACCGCTTTTATATTTATTAATATGTCCTTAGGTAATCATCTGTTAGTCATGATGGATGTCTTTGTCATGCTATTGTCGTTGTTTTCACTCTATTTATTATTTATCAAAAAAACGCTAGAATTCGCCGCATTAGTTTCGACCACCATGTTATTTTCATTTTTAATTTTTTTCTCCTTTGTCACTAAAAATAATGGATTCGGGTTGGTCTGGACCTTATGTTTCTCTTTGTTTGTCATACCAATTTTGGGTACTCGAAAAGGCCTAATTATGACAGGTGTATTCTATTTAATTTTGGTACCTATGGTTTACTCCGGGATCGGCGAATGGGATAACGGATTTTGGGATAAATCAGCCTTTGCTCGTTTTTTCATGTCATCTTTGGCCGTTGTTTATACTGCATATTTTTTCGAATCATCTTCAGTAGAAGCCTATCAGACGATTCTGGAAATAAGAGAAAAAGAAAAAATCTATCTAAACAAATTAGAAGACTTGTCGGTGACTGATCAATTAACTGGCTTGCACAACCGCCGATATTTTGACGATCATTTTGAGCTCGAAAAACAAAGAGTGCAACGCTACGGCAATGTTCTTTGTTTAATCATGATTGATATCGATCACTTCAAGTCAATAAACGATCAATATGGACACCAGGTAGGGGATGCTGTACTCAAGGAATTTTCTCTATTATTAAGAAAAAACATTCGCAGTAATGATATTTTATCCCGCTGGGGCGGAGAGGAATTTATCATTTTATTGCCGGGAACTACCCTTTCAAACAGCTTGCTGATCGCCGAAAAAATACGAAAAGCCATTAGCCTACGGCAGTTTTCTAAAATAGGAAAAATGTCCGCCAGTTTTGGCGTATCAGAGGTTGATTCCAACTCTGCATCTAATCGAGAAGCAATCCACCGTGCGGATAAGGCCCTGTATCAAGCAAAAAGGGAGGGGCGTAACCGTGTTGTCGCCTATCAAAAATGACCACCGAACGGCTGTTTTACGCATACAGCCAACTAAATCATTATAGATACATTAATTTATAGAAAACCTTAGTAATTTCCAAGCATTTGTTATGGCTCGCAAGACTAGATGTGTGGGCAACTCAGAATAAATAGAACTAATTAACCACAGCTCGGGTTAATTAACAATAGTTTAACTCGACCAATGGATTTTTTGGTTTTATTTTACTTGTTTTTATTCATCAGTTTTTTGATGATGGGCACCGGCGCGCTTCCATAACTTAAAAACTCATTATGAAACGCTTTCAGGTCGAAATCAGCCCCTTTTGTCTTTTTAACGGATTCGCGAAAATCATAAATTTCTGCCGAACCGTTAAAATAACTGGTCAGTTGTACCTGGCTCAGAGTTGCTCTTCGCCACTTACCTTCGGCTTCAGTTCTTTCTTGAAAGGCCTGATTCATTAATAAGTCGAGACCATCCTGTTGACTCATACCCAAAACTTGAACGCTGTAGTCCAAAATAGTATTCACCACCACTCGCATATTCCATTTGCTATACATTAACCATAGCTCGGGTTCCTGATTACCATATCCTGATTCCAGCATCATTCGTTCCGAATATACCGCCCAGCCTTCGATCATAGCCCCATTACCAAATATGGATTTTATGATACTGGGTGATTTATTGGCATGAACCAGCTGAACATAATGCCCTGGCAGCGCTTCGTGAATATTGAGTATTTGCAATATCCAGTGATTGTATTCTCGCAAATAACTTTCCGCCTGCTCCTCTGTATAGTCATCCAGTGGCGTAACGTTATAATAGGTATTTGCGGTTGCGTCGTAGGGCCCAGGCGAATTGACCGATGCGCCAGCGATACCGCGTTGGTATTCAGGCGTTGCCCGGACGACTAATGGACGACTCGGATCCATGTCTAATAGATCAGCCTGATTAATATAGGCCTCCAAAATAGGAATTTGCCGTTTAACCTCATTAACAAATCCCTCTCTATCAATATGTTTAACCGAAAGACGTTCGATCATGCGCTTAACCGCTGACAATTCATTGTTGGGAAATGCTGTATCAGAGAAATACTTAGGCCAAAGACCTTTGGTAATCTCGATCATTTGGGCATGTAAGTCTTGCTTGGCCTTTACCGCTTTATCATAGGATTCTCTGGCGGAATAATCAGAGAAAATATCAAATTTGAATTTCTTTTCGTATAATTCCGCACCAATTCTAAAATCTTTGGCACCACCGTCAGCGATTTTTTCTTTCTTATCTTGCAACCAATTGACATAACTGGAAATAGCCTTAATGGCTAGATCGAGTTTGGATTTTATTGAGTTTTTTTCAGCATCACTCAGTGAAGATTTTTCTAAACTGGCTGGAATATCCTTGTTAAAAACCCCCAACGCTCCTTTGTTTTGTTGAATGGCTAATAAGGTGTGTTCTAAGGTGGGCTTTTTAATATTTTGTATGGCGATTTGGTAATATGCAGGTACCTTAACCAATCGTTTTTCAATGACTCTTAACCGTTCATCGAGCGATTTATATTCGGTATTGAGTATCAGGCCAAATGCACCAGCCACATTGTAGGAAGCGGGGTTCCATTCACCCGAACGAAATTCATTAATATACCAAAGAGACGATTCCATTTCGTTCTTAACAATAAAATAATCACTCGAATTGTTAGAATTTAATTCGTTCGGGTCAAAAGTTTTTAAAGAGCCCAAAGTGGCATTGATGAATTTTAGATTTTTTGTATCCTGCTTCCCATCGGGAATAACCAGCTGGTCGTCGTACTTATAATAACCGGAATACAATGCATAATTTGGATTGATTTTCCAAAATTCTTCGATAAAATATTTTTTAAATTCTTCAAACTTCTGGTTTTGATCTTGTGGCTTATTAGCTGGTTTTTCTTCTACTACTTGAGGTATTGAACCTGTTGAATTTTTTTCCTGTTCACTATCAGAGCAGGCTATCAGAAAAGAAACCATAGTAACTAAAATAAAGTATCGAATTCTCATGTATCTTCCTTTTTATTGATTATGACGGCAGGGCTTGCTGACGGACGTATTCGAATAAACAAATCCCGGTTGCGACCGAAACATTTAAGCTAGAGACACTGCCATTCATTGGTATTTTAATCAGTTCATCACAATTTTCTCGGGTTAACCGCCGCATTCCAGAGCCTTCCGCCCCCATTACAATGGCGAGTTTTTTGGGGAATTTGGTTTGATAAATATGATTTTCAGCTTCACCCGCTGTGCCTACAATCCACACATATTCGTTCTTTAGTTGTTTTAAAAAGCGGGCTAGATTGGTTACTTTAACCACTGGTACATTTTCAGCCGCGCCGCAGGCAACCTTTCTAACCGTCGAATTCATTGATGCAGAGCGATCTTTCGGCAATACAATGGCGTCAACGCCAGCCGCATCGGCTGTGCGAATACATGCGCCAAGATTATGAGGGTCAGTGACGCCATCGAGTACCAGCAGAAAAAGATCTTGTTTAGATTCGGCGAGTTCCAATAGTTGTGACTCATTTAGCAGCGCATCGGCAATTTTTACCTCGGCGATAACACCTTGATGATTACCGTGAACGCGATCGTCCATTTTATTGCGATCCATGCTTTGGCATTTGATACCTGCTTTTTTGGCCAAAGCTTCGATATTGGAAAGGGTTTTGTCATTGCGATTTTTAAGCAAGAATAACTGAATCACGTTTTGTGGGTTTCTGGATAAGACACTCTCTACGGCATGAATCCCAAAGATTCTGTCAGTATGACTCATGATTTTTTAGCCTTGCTGCTTTTATTAACTCTCCTGCTATTTCTTGCTCTACTGCTTTTGGAATCCGTTTTTCTATTGGAAGTACTTTTTCTTCCGTTTGACGTTTTTGTTTTTTTTGATGAAGGCTTTCTTTCGCTGGATTTTTCTTTTACTGAACCTTTTGACTTCATAGTTTTTCTTTTTGCATTTGCGTAAAGCTTTTCCCTTTCACTGATTTTTTTCTTTTTCCCTTTAGTAACCTTTTGTGATGACTCTATCAAACTAAAATCAATTCGTCTTAAATCGATATCAACATTGGCAACCTGAATCTCTAATTCATCGCCAATACTAAAGCTTTGCCCGGTTCGTTCACCTATCATCCTTTGTTTGGCGTGGTCATAATGATAATAGTCATCGCCAAGCTCTGTCACATGAATGAGTCCCTCTACATAGACTTCATTGAGTCGAATAAATAAACCAAAATTAGTAATACTACTCACTTCTCCGGAATAGGTATTGCCGATATGCGATTGCATATACTCACATTTAAGCCAATCCATCACGTCGCGAGTCGCCAGATCGGCATTGCGTTCTGTGATCGAATTAGCCTGACCAATGGATGACAATCTATCGACTGTATAAAGAGTTTTAATCTGATCCTTGTGTTGTTTTGATTGCAGTTTTTTATCAGCCACCTGCGCTTTAATGATCCGATGCACGATAAGATCGGGATATCGACGGATCGGCGAAGTAAAATGGGTATAAGCATCAAATGCCAAACCAAAATGACCTTCATTGTGAGGAGAATATTCAGCCTGGCTCATCGAGCGTAATAACATGATTTGAATATTTTCAGCGTCCGGACGGTCCTCAATACTCTCTAAAAATTTACGGAAAACATCAGGATCCGGCTCGCTACCACCAGTGATAAATAGTCCTAGCTCAGCTAAATAAGAGCGCAGTACTTCCAGTTTTTTCTCTTTTGGCCCCAGATGAACTCGGTACAATCCCGGTAATTTTTTCTTAATAAAAAATCCTGCGGCCGCGACATTGGCGCAAATCATACATTCTTCAATCAACTTGTGGGCGTCATTTCGTACTACCGGAATAATTTTATCGATCTTCTTATTATCGTTAAATTTAATCTGGGTCTCAACGGTTTCAAATTCGATCGCGCCGCGTTTTTTCTTGCGTTTTATGCGGGCCTGATAAAGCTTATGCAGTTCTTTAATAGGTTTGACCAAGTCCTTATATTGACTGCAAAGCGCTTTATCACCCTCTAGAATTGACCAGACTTTGTTATAGGTCATTCTCGCTTGCGAGTGCATCACAGCCGGATAAAATTTACTTCTGCCCGGTTTGCCGTCACGACCAATATTAATTTCACAGACCATACATAATCGATCGACTTTTGGTTTTAATGAGCAAAGTCCATTGGATACTTGCTCGGGCAGCATTGGCACGACAGAATTGGGAAAATACACTGAATTACCCCGCTTAACCGCTTCCAAATCCAATGCACTATCCGGCTTGACATAGTGGCTCACATCAGCAATAGCAACGTACAATTTCCAGCCGCCTAACGCTTTTGGCTTACAGTAAACCGCATCATCAAAATCTCTGGCATCTTCACCATCAATGGTAATTAAAGGCAGATGTCGAAGGTCTATTCGTCCCTCAAGTTCAGATTCTTGAACCTCTGTGGGCAGCTTTTTTAATTGGTCGTGGATTTCATCATTCCAGCTATTACGGATCCCATACTGGGCAATGGCAATTTCTATCTCCATTCCGGGGGCCAAGTAGTCGCCTAAAACCTCAACCACTTGTCCTACCGCTTGCGATTTGAAAGTGGGTCGGGTGATTAGTTGAATAACCACCACTTGATCCTTTTTGACATTCATCGGATCATCCGGGGGAATAAGAATGTCCTGAGAAATCCGAGGATCTTCTGGAGTCACAAAGCTAAATCCATTTTCGATATGGAAACGTCCCACGATTTGCAGCGGATTATCGCCTTGTAGTACTTCGACAATGCCTGCTTCCTTTTTGCCGTCACGGTTTTGGCCTTTTTCCCTGACCAAAACCTGTTCACCAGGAAATACCAGACGCATTTCTCTGGCTGATACAAACCAGTCTTTGCCCCCTTGCTCGGGGCTGAAAAATCCAAAACCGTCTTTATGGCCAAGAATTGTCCCTTTGGTTAAATCCAGTTTATTGATCAAGCCATAGGCGCGTTTGCGATCACAATGGATCTGACCATCCCTTACCATGGCGCCTAATCGACGTTCCAGCGCAATCAGCTGTTCATCCTCAAATAAAGATAACCCACTTTGAATGGCTTTAAATTTTAGCGGTCCACCGGCATTTTCCAAAAAGGAAAGAATATACTCACGGCTTGGTATCGGATTGCTGTATTTTTGCGATTCTCTTTGGTGGAAAGGATCTTTAGAGGGTAAAGTCTTCAAGGACTTAGGGGATTTTTTTGACATAAAGTTTGAATGATTACTTAGAATAATAAAAACTGGGAAATTCCAGCTAGAAGTTTATATTTTAACCTATTTATCGTTAACTTGGGTATAAAAAGCTTGGTTGATCTCAAATCGATCAATGGGAAGTTGCAAATCGCCAGTAAACTATTAAGGATAGACAAGGTAAATAATAGCTTTAATTTTGAATAATTCCTATGGAAATGCTCCTTGTCTGCTAAAAAACAACTGAAGATCTCAATAATCTGTTTTCTAATAGCTCTACTGGTCGCCAGCTTAACGGAATCAACCTATAATAAACGCACTGCACATCCGGCTATTCAAACGACTGAGACCTCTATGTCCAAAATTGATAATCCACTATCCCCACCTATTGCTGAAAAAGTGGATCATTTGCTCAAAATCCACCAGCAAACTCGCAATGACCATTATTATTGGTTAAGAGATGACAAACGTCAGAACAAGCAGGTTATTGATCATTTAAATGCCGAAAATGCTTACACCAAGCAACAGTTAGAGCATACCAGTGATTTGCAGGAAACACTCTTTCAGGAAATGACCGGAAGACTAGAACCTAACAAACAATCAGTGCCTGTATTTGACAAGGGCTATTGGAATTGGTCTAAATTTGTGCAGGGCCAGGACTATCGCATTCATATTCGTCAAAAAGGCAATTTAAGCGCGCCAGAAGAATATCTGCTTGACCAAAATCAACGGGCAGAAGGATTTGAATATTACTCTCTTGCAGCACTTGAAGTTAGTCCCGACCAAAAACTGTTGGCGATATCCGAAGATAAAGTGAGTCGTCGTCAATATGAAATTAGAGTCAAAAATATCGCTACAGGTAAATTTTACTCTGAAGTTATCAAAAATACCTCCGGTGAAATTGTTTGGGCCAACGATAACCAGACTCTTTTTTACGTCAAAAAAGATCCCGACACCTTGCTAGAGTATCAAGTCTATCGACATCAATTGGGTACCCAGCAAGCTCAGGATGTACTGGTTTATGAAGAAATAGATAATACATTTTATACCGGGATCGACAAAACCCGTTCCGAAAAATATATCATCATTAACGTTTCTTCCACCATGAGCAGTGAGGTTCGTTTTGTCGATGCCGATCATCCACAATTGAAGCCAGTGGTCTTTTTACCCAGAGAAACCGATCATAAATATTCCGTTGACCACATCGGCCACCACTTTTATGTTATGACCGATCTTAACGCGCTCAATGAAAAATTGGTTAAAGTGAGTGAGGATAAAATCGGTGATAAAAAATATTGGCAGGAAATTGTGAGTCACCAAAGTGATACGTTATTGCAAGATTTTCAATTATTCGAAGACTATATCTTGGTCAGCGAACGAATTAACGGCTCAGAAGAACTTCATTTGAGAGATCACCAAGGTCAACTGCTTCAACAAATAGACTTTGATGAAGCCGCCTACACCGTTTATATTGGCGCTAATCCTGATCCGGCCGCCAAATCAATCCGCTTTCACTATAGCAGTATGACCACCCCAGATTCTGTTTTTCAATATGATATTAAGACTAATACCAGTCAATTGTTAAAGCAGGATAAGGTTTTAGGTGATTTTGCGCCTGAAAATTATCACAGTGAAAGGATCATGATTGAGGCAAGAGATGGACAAAAGGTCCCCGTTTCTCTGGTTTATCGAAAAGAGCTGTTTAGTAAAGAGAATAAAAATCCGATTTTACATTACGCATACGGTTCATACGGCTACACCCTTGATCCAGGATTTAGTATTTCCAGGTTAAGTCTGTTAGATAGAGGGTTTGTTTTTGCCATTTCACATATTCGCGGTAGCAAAATGCTTGGCCGCCAATGGTATGAAGATGGCAAAAAACTGACTAAGCTAAATACCTTTAACGACTTTATAGATGCCACTAGAGAATTGGTCAAACAAGGATACGCCAACCCCGATAAGGTTTATGCTATGGGGGGCAGTGCTGGAGGCTTGCTAATGGGTGGGGTGATCAATATGGCGCCTGAGTTATATCACGGTGTAGTTGCAGCCGTGCCTTTTGTTGATGTTGTCACAACCATGTTGGATGAATCAATCCCCTTAACCACTGGTGAATACGACGAATGGGGTAATCCCAATGACAAAACCTTTTATGAATATATGCTGTCATATTCTCCATATGATCAGGTAAAAAAGCAAAACTATCCTAATTTGTTGGTAACGACTGGGCTCCATGACTCACAGGTTCAATATTGGGAACCGGCTAAATGGGTGGCAAAACTGAGAGAGCTAAAGACTGATAATAATCTGTTACTGTTAGATATCGATATGGAAGTGGGACATGGCGGTAAATCTGGCCGATATAAGGCTTTTCATGATACTGCCAAAGAATATGCATTTATACTGGATTTGGCAGGAATTTAGGATTAATCCCTGCCAAATCCAGTTGAGGTTAAATATAACTAACCGTGGCAGGTTTGCGACTTTCCTTAATCCACTCTACTGCGTCTGGCTTTTTATCGAATAGTTCGACGTCAATCGATGTACGAGAAAAAAACAAACGGTAGAAATCAACCAGGGCTTTGGTCATTTCATCTGAATAAATAAACGCGATTTGATAATCATCCCCCCTTTTGCTTCTTAAACCTGCCACAAAATGGAAGATTACTTCGGTTGAATTGATATCTATATCCATCGTGGCATTAGAAAAATCATAGCAAGCAGGCATATTAAAATAAAAATCTGGATGGCGTATCACCGCGGAAAAGCTTGCGATCAATCCTTTGAGTTCCATATTGCCGATAAAGATAATATGCATAATCTTCGATTCAGGATCAAAATTAAGTTCAAAGTTCTGCTGAGAGCAGGAAATTTTCAGATTGTCCAAAATTGAACCATCTAAATTAGACATTTTGCACTCCTTTGAGCACTGTAAAGCTCGCCAAGCAGACTAGATTTGAAATAAAGGTGACACAAAAACACTCTGCTGGTTTTGCGGCTAAATTTAAGATTTTGTAGTACTTTGGCAAGAACACAGCGGTTTCGTTTATGGGTAAGACTAAAGGCGGCGTATTTTAGACAAATACATCGGAAAAGAAAACAAAATCACTTCTCCAGTTGAGATATATTTGAAAATAATCGTGAATATTAACACTAAAATATCGATTTTCACCTCGAGTGTTTTAACTCTACAAGTTTTTATTCTTTTCTGTAATATGTTAAGGCCTGTTGATCTTTCATAGTTCATCACTGTTGCGGCTAAAATATCGCCAATTTAGGCGCGACGAATGTGGTTTAGTTAGAGCCTGCCCCATGAGCGTAGCGAGTGCTTTGGGTATTCCAAATGAGTGAAGAGCACCAAAAGTAGGCGCTCTTAGGCGACAACAAGTGGTGATATTTTAGCCACAACCCGAGGGGCCCGGTGCTTTATTCACCTAATTTCGTTATCAGTCACTTATTTAGAATCACTAAACGGCGTTCCTTCTGCCTTTCTTAAGGAACCTACTTTTGGCGTTAGGCAAAAAAAGTGCCACGGCAGTGTTGAACTATGAAAGATCAACAGGCCCTAATATATAAGGGATATGTTACAGTTGGTTAAATTAATTATCAGGCAGACTCTTTAAATGATTCTATCAAAACTAACTCTAGCACTCTTTTTACTGTCGTCAACATGCCAGGTTGTTGCAGCTGACTATTTTCCAGAGAAAGGGCATTGGGAATCCAAGCCTGCAAAAGAAATAGGTTTTAATAAGGAAAAATTAAATAAGGCGGTGCAGTTTGCGAAAGATAATGAGTATTCGGGTTCTCGTGATTTACGTATTGCCATTCTTAAGGGGTTCAAAGCGGAACCATTCCATAACATTTTGGGACCTACCAAAAAACGCGGTGGCCCCGCAGGATTGATTATCAAAGATGGTTATATCGCAGCACAATGGGGTGATGTGAGTCGAGTGGATATGACTTTTAGTGTGACAAAAAGTTACTTATCTAGCCTGGTAGGATTAGCTGTCGATGAAAAGCTGATATCGAACACTCATGACAAGGTCGTTGATTATGTTTGGGATGGTACTTTTAGAGGCAGGCACAATAATAAAGTAAGTTGGCATACTCTGTTAAACCAATCTTCTGATTGGTCTGGTGAGCTTTTTGGTATTAAAGATTGGGCCGACCGACCACCCAAAACAGGTGGATTGGATGACTGGAAACAGCGTCAATTTAATGAACCAGGCACTAAAATGGAATATAACGATGTACGGGTCAATGTATTGGCCTATTCGCTATTAAATGTTTGGCGAAAACCCTTGCCACAGATCCTCAAGCAAAAAATAATGGACCCCATTGGCGCATCAACCACCTGGCGCTGGTTTGGTTATGAGGATGCTTGGGTCACTATCGATGGGATGAAAATGAAATCGGTGACAGGAGGAGGGCATTCTGGTGGTGGTGTCTTTATTTCCACATTAGATCAGGCGCGTTTTGGGCTGTTATTTTTAAATGAAGGGCGATGGAACCATAAACAATTAATCTCAAAAAACTGGGTGAAACAGGTTCAAAAATCTTCACATGCCAATAAAAGCTATGGATATATGTGGTGGTTAAATCAAGGTGATCGTAAGTGGGAGCAGGTGGATGACGAGTCTATTTATTATGCGGCAGGATTTGGCGGAAATTATATTGTGGTTGATAAATCCCATAATTTATTAGTGGTAACTCGTTGGCTTGAACCGAGCAAAATGGGTGAGATGATGAAGCTCGTTTTACAGAGCCTTTAACCTAGAAAAATCAGTTGAATCACGAAAGCCTGCGCATCCCCTTGATGCACCTAGAAAATTTATGAAAGCACTTTTCACCAATCAGGTGACTACGGCTTTCATTAATTTCCTATGCACATCAAGGGAATACACATCTTTTTCGCGTTCAACTAATTATTCTAGGTTTAACGAACTTATAAAATCAGAAATAATGAATAAAAAAGACCTTTTTAATCAAATTATCATTGAGCTTGAATCCATTGTTGATAACGCTAAAAATGCAGCTAATCGTGCTCATCATACAGCGACCGACAAAGAAAATATATCGCAAACTCGTTACGATACTTTGGCGCTTGAAGGTGCCTATTTGGCTCACGGACAGGCTGCACGAGCAGCGGAGGCTGAAGCCGAACTATGTCTATTTAAGAATCTTTCCATGAATGAATTTTCTAATGAATCACCCATTGCAGTCGGTGCTTTGGTCATTCTTGAAAGCAGCGCAAACAGCCAACAAATCGTTTTTATTGGGCCATCTGCGGGTGGTTTGAAACTAATATTTTCAGGCAGAGAAACCCTTGTTATCACGCCCTTATCACCGCTGGGTAATGCTTTACTAGGTAAGATGGTTGATGATGAGTTTGAGATAGTCACAGGCAACCAAAAAAACAGCTATACAATTTTGAAAGTCTATTGATTTAGTAGGAGTGACCATAGATGTCTGTTTTCTTTTGCTCCTACGCTCGATGTTTTGCGTGATCGAGTAAAGTATTCTGGATTGCTGTAAACATTGTATAGCCACCTTTTCTTCAAGATATAACAACATATCAACGATGCCTTTAAGAGGAATAGCAACTATCCGTGGATGCCTTCCGGCTACTTGCGCTTTGTTAGGCACGTTCAAGCGTAATTGCTTGTTCTGGGCATGAATTCACGCAGATTCCACAAGCATGGCATTGATCAGAATTTGGAGTACATGCTTGTTGCCATTTATGCGCGAACCCTTTGAGCTTACCTACTAAACTCAAGTTCTTCCGCTGCTCTTTTGGAAGCGTACTGACAACAAACACATGGTACGGACATACATCGATGCAGGTATTTTTGCCTTCGCATTTATTTCTATTTATAACAGGTATAAAAATTCCTGCGTCATTTTTGGGGCTTTGATCGGTCACGGCTTTACCTCTAATGTCCGGCACCTTGTGGTGTATTTAACAGCTTATTATCGCGAATCCCTCTTAGATTCAGAGGACAAAATATCGATTCACGAACAACAAGTTTCATTTATTTGGATAATTTATAACAACTTAAAGGCCTATAAATTTGCGAGCCCTGCTAAAAATAATATTCCAAACTCAATTGAACATAGTCATCTTGTCTGATCCCATAAGTAATATCAGTCGATGTATCACTAGAAAATAACCAGGTTTCCAGATGCCATTTCCAGTCGTTGTCAATTCGACTTGAAGCTTCAATAAACCCCGACCGGCTAGATGAATTATTCAGGTCTTGTACCAGGCCGAGTAAAATTTCAGTTCCATCGATATCGTTAAACACCAATCGACTACCTAACATTAAATCGTTTTGTCCGGGTGTTGTTGCTAACTCATCGCGGCCATCAAATTGATATTCCATTAACCATCCGATATCCCAAACCGAATCCAATACGCCGATTGTAGTGTATTCAAATCCAGCAACCATGGCAAAATAATTGCCCTGCTGATTGGTTTCGCGATAGATCCCTTCAAACTTATATAACCAATCATCTTTGACAAACAGAAAGTCCAATCCGATTTGTTGCATCTGCGCATAATAGGGCCGCAATTCCAACTCATTTCCAACTAGTTCTGGAACAAACGAAGGGTCTCGAGATGTACCATCAAAATACGACAAACCGAATTCGAAGTCTCTGAGTGTGTGGCTCCATCGTGCGGCAAAGTCGAGATGTTGCTGACCTGCACCTGACTCATACAATGCGTTATCCTGCTGGATAATTAATTCGGGACGTAATCGTCCGTCTCGCCCTGGAAAAGTTCGTTCACGAAAACCCGGTAATATAAACAGGTCCAAGTTACCCCAATCGCGAATTAAGGTAAGATTAATCA
>CAZOBX010000135.1:0-15596 GCA_964578045.1 uncultured Kangiella sp.
ATTTCATATAGAACATAATTTCTAATAATAGAATATCTGAATTTCAATCATTGTGCCATCGATAAATGCAGTTTAAAGTATTCGGCTAAAATGTTTATTTGTTATGCCAAGCAACATATGAGGTCATCTTTGCATATTTTTTCGATATCAAAAATATTGTCTAGCTGGGAGACTAGTCAGTCTCAATCGGTCGGCGAATATCTTTCATACGAACCTCCGTCCTTTGGAATCATAAGTTCTAGTTATATAACTTGCTCTATTGTACAAATGAGTCAAACTATGAAAACTTAGAAACTGCGCATGATGCAGGGTTTTTATCTCTATCAAAAGAACCACTAGATGAATTTATTGGTATTAATTGAGACTATAGCTGGTTTAGAATTATTTAAACCAATGCTCATTAAACGGTCATCAGGCGCTATTTGTAAATGGATAAAATTTCGAAAAAGTAGTTACCCATTGAATTTGTTAGGAAAAGTGAGTAAATTGTTTGTAAAAGAGATTAACGCGCAATTCTTAACTGTTATCATGCTTAATACCTTTACTTTAGGATTATACAATGGAAAAGATACCGACTCGACTAGCCACCACAGAAGATCATTCCGCAATTGCCGATGTTATGTTCGATGCAGTTTGTAATGGAAAGAGTGCGTATTCAAAAGTGCAAAGACAAGCATGGGTTCCACATCGCCGCTCTGGGCCTGAATGGGAGCGACGATTGACTTCTCAAAACATATTTGTCGCGGAAGATGCTAAACAAATGTTAGGTTTTATGAGTCTTGACGACATTGGTTATATTGATTTTGCTTACATTCGACCTTCTGCACAGGGAAGAGGTATTTTTCGTAGCCTTTTCAACGAAATCGAAGGGTTAGCGTATCAACTCAAAAAGAGTCGGCTTTGGGTTCATGCTAGTTTAAAAGCCGAGCCTGCTTTCTCGAGCAAAGGATTTGAAATTATGAAAAAAGAAACCATTGAAATTGGAGACCGATCATTCGAGCGATTTGAAATGGAGAAACAACTAGAAATTTGCTACGACTAAAGTAGAACCGCACAATAACAATAGCTAGCAGTTTATTAATTTTCGCTAGCTCGTTTTAAAACTGAAGCAAGCGTTATAGTTCAAAAACTAATCACAGCACCAGTATTGAAGTAGGCAAAAGATAAATGTTAATTAATCCAGTACATAAAGCTTCCTGTCATTGTGGATCTGTCGAAATTGAACTTACTTTACCTAACGGAATTGAAGACCCAAGACGATGTGATTGTTCCATGTGTCGGAGGCGAGGAGCAATTGCAGCGTCTGTTTCACTAGACGGATTAAAAATTATTAAAGGCGAGGAATTATTGAGTTTATATCAATTTAATACAATGACAGCAAAACACTATTTTTGTTCAAAATGCGGTATTTATACTCATCACCAAAGACGCTCAAATCCAAACCAATATGGATATAATGTTGCTTGTCTTGAAGGAATTAATCCATTCGAACTTGGTGAAGTTCCAACGTCTGATGGTATTAACCATCCTTCTGATCGTAAAAAACATAAGTGATGGTCACAATATAGACATATATGGACACCTCCATTAAGTCTATATTGTGAGTATCAATAAAGTAGCGTTGAATTCAAATAGTTTAGAATTAGTACTAGTTAAGAATCAAGTTGTTCGTATATCACTTTTGAAGGGCCAAACTATGAGTACCATCAAACTAACTACATTCTACGAGCAAATCGTTGACGGTTTTCCGACGCCATTTATTCTAAAAATTTTGGTTTCTTTGGTTATAGGTTTAGTTTTTATTTTCCTGCATTATTTCAGTTCACCCGATTTATTTGATAAAACGAGCCTGTTTCTTGCAGCAATTATTTCTGCTGCCATGGCGAGCTTGTATCTTGCCACTCATACACTGCGGTCTATTTTACCCGAAATGGAGAGACGGACAAAAGGAAACGTAAATTTGTTCATGATTCCTCTGAACCAATTACTGACAACAAAAAAATTTATACAATACGGTTTGTTCTTTGCAATCGTTAACTGCCTTATGGCGACTATTTTTGGTATTCCGCAGAGCCAAGGAGCAAATCACCCTCAATTTATTAACTACGCCGCAAGTCTCTATTTCGGCTATTTCTTGTCAGGATTTGTATGCGGCATGCCTGTGTTGGGTATTCTAGCGGTTTCTCAATCGTTGGCGCAATTTGGGCTCAGCGCGCGACGAACGCTTGACTTTACTTCACCAGATAATTGTGGCGGTACACTATTCATTGGCAACGCGCTAATGATCATGGCTTCGGTAACTCTTCTTGTAGGCATTCTTATTTCTACTTATGTTATAAAAACAGATTGGGGGAATAATTTCGGTATCGCTGTTGAACTAAAGGCTATCTGGATTATTTTTCCTTATTTGATGTCTCTAATCGTTTTTATTGCTCCGGCATTAACCCTCAATAAATCACTGATTCATTATAAAAGGCGTCAAGACCAGTTAATTCGCGCCAAGCTAGATGAACTCAGACGTCAAATTGATAATGGCTCCAATTTTTCTAACAATGATTTGGTAAAAAAATATGACTTTAATCAAAAACTGCGTGAGCAGTTACATAAAATGCGCACATGGCCCCACGGGTTTAGCGCCAACTTTAAGTACGCTTCGGTAGTACTTGCAAATAGTATTGCTGTCCACCAAGGCGCTGAAACTGAATTACAAGATGTTTTTAAGGCTTTATTAGAACTCGCCGGATGAAAATGAGCTTTGCAATAAAAACGTTATCTTGTATTGCCATGTTTTTCCTGTCTTTGTGGCCGGCGTTTGCGATTCAATGGGAACAGCTAATAGATAAAAGTAGTATACAAGTATACGTCAGCGACTTCCCCGGATCGGACCTAAAGCAATTTAAGGGGGAAGTATTATTAGCATCATCAATTGATAGTGTTGTTGCCTTGTTTAGCGACCAGTCGAGTTGTGTTAAATGGTTATACCAGTGTGAAGACAGTCTAGAAATTGATCAGGTGAGTTTCGGAGAGCGCTTTATTTATCATGTTAACGGTGTTCATTCCTTCGCCGACTCAAGAGATTACATTCTTCACACTAAAATTTATCGCGAAGTTTCATCGGGCGTAATAACCATAGAACTAAAAGCCGTGCCGAATTATTGTAAAGATAGAACTACCTCAATATGTTTCAGAGTTAATCAGTTTGACTATATACGTGTCACTAAGCTGACAGGCCGTTACAAGCTTATTCCAATGAGTGAAAACAGGGTAAAAGTAATATGGACTCAACATATTGAACCCGGTGGGAGATTACCCGATTTTATCGTCAATCGTCTGTTAAAGAAAATTCCTTATGAGTCGTTAAAACGTATGCGTGAACTGGTATTGGGTCATCCATACAATACAGCTTTACTAAAGTTTGACGCAACAGGCCAGGTTTCTGGTATTTCGATAAGGTAATTCCAGTTAATTTTACTGCTTGAATTTTATATGCAAGAGTGTAACTATCGTAGTTTCTCTTTTTGGTTAATTCCATGGGAGATCTCTTTAGAAGTACAGTGATTTACTGTCCGCTAAAGTGGTACAAGTTCATTAAAAGACATACTTAATATAGTTGAGCGTTAGGTGGACACCATGAGCCGAAGGTGCATACGTATCAAACACGCGCGAACGAATAGTCTGATCGCCGAAGGACCGGTGGGTTGGGCAATTACACCGTTCGAAGGCAATTTCTATATACGGAAAAAAAATCTACTGACAGATGGGTTCCGAACTAACTTTATGCCGGGCTTATGCATTTACAAGTTTCTATATGTGTGGCTGGATTTTGTTGCGCCGGATGGCGTAGTCACTAAGAATCTTGGGTGGAAGTATTGGCTACCGAATCCGCTATTTCCGTTTATATGGTTTCGTGTAGCGGTTCCACGCACACACCCTGAAATACAGGTTGAGGAATATGATGGCGCCGCTTAGATTAACAGTCGACTTGCAGCTGAACATTGTGCGGGGGTAGAGGCAAGATTATTGGACCGAATATGTATTTTCAAGCGATCCATTAATCGAGTCGAATTTGGATCAATCGGTCGGCGAATATCTTTCATACGAACCTCCGTCCTTTGGAATCATAAGTACTAGTTATATAACTTGCTCTATTTTACAAATAAGTCAAGCTATAAAAACTTAGAAACTGCGTATGAAACGCAGTTTTTATCTCCATCAAAAGAAGCACTAGATGAATTTATTGGCATTAATTGAGACTATAGCTGATTTTGAAATATTTAAACCACAGCTCAATAAACGGGCATAATACACCATTTGTAAATGGATAATATTTTGAAAAACAGTTACCTCTTGAATTTGTTAGGAAAAGTGAGTAAATTGTTTATTTCTAAATCAGATTGACGCGCTATTCGCAAATTGCGCAATTCTTAACTGTTATAGCTATCGCAATCTTGGAGTAATCAATGACGAAAACATTATTAATTACAGGTGCAGCCGGACGTATAGGATCTGCATTAGTCAAACACCTGGATACTATTGGGAATAAGTCTTACGAACTCGTGCTGGCTGATCTTGAAAATACTGGCGCGCGGGGAATCAGGCTTGATGTCTCAGACCTTGCTGCGTGTGAATGTGCCTGTAAATCTATCGATACGGTTATTCACTTAGCTGGAGTAGTATCACCAGACTCTCCATGGGAGGCTATACTACCTACTAATATTATAGGCACCTACAATATATTTCATGCTTCTGCTGGTGCGAATGTACGTAGGATTATATTTGCTAGCAGTGCACAAACAATTGAGGGCTATCCTCTTGACGTTCAAGTGCGCACTGATATGCCAACGCGACCCAAAAACCTTTATGGTGTGAGCAAAGTGTTTGGAGAAGCGATTGCCTCTTACTTCGCGTATCAAAATAATATTGAAGTAATTGCAATCAGAATAGGAGCGTTTGAGTATCCGAATGAGTGGACTAAGATGAGTCCTCGTGATCTTAGCGCATGGACAAACCCACAAGATCTATGTGATTTGATAGAACACTGTATTGAAGAAAATATGAATGATGAACCATTCTTTATTGCACACGGCATTTCTAATAATCGTTTTAAAAGATTAGATCTAACAGATACTAAATCAGTCCTAAAGTACGATCCTAAACATGACTCGTTTGCAATCTGGGAGATGGGGTTTCATGATTCCGTTCAGAGAAAGCTATAACAATTCAAGTAAGTCTGACTCTGAAAAACACACTGCGTCTTAAGACGTAAAGAATAATAAATGCAAGACTTCGCGTACTATTTAACTTTATCTATCAATTTCTTAATTTGCGTTTCCTTGATATTGTTTTCAGTCAGGAAATCAAAGAGTAAGTGGAGCGAGAGGAAAGCAAAGAACTTTATTTCTCTAGGATGTTTTTTCATATCAATTTTCGGGGGAGTAACGATTTTTGGAGTCCTAACCTCGCTCTTTGAATATTTAGGTTACGAAATGTTCATGGCACACGGCGAAATAATTGCTGGAGTCATACTATTCAACTTTATGTTAGCCTTATTTTTCGTCTTCGTAGGTCGAATATTTATTGAGTGGAGACCAATACAGTGGTAATAATCCTAACCATAACCGGTTTGCAATATTCCGTTTCGTAAACGGTTAACATTATGTTTTCTTATAAGAGGTTCAAATTCCGATGATTAGAGGTATTATTGCAATCGCGTTGTTTCTATTATTTTCAGGCTGTGATTTCGAGGTTCCTGGAGCAGATCAAAAATTTGGCAAGCAAAATTTTGTATCCGCAATATCGATTATAGAATTGCACAAGATAAGAAACGGTGAATATCCGGAAAACCTGAAAGAACTTGAATTTCTTGGCGACTGGGATGGGATTTGGTTGTCAGCTGTGCGCTATGAGAAAGAGAAAGATAAAGATGGATATAATTTATTTTTGGAACGTGGCTGGACCGGAAAGCCTAATCTTGAGTTTTCAATTGAATTCAAGCAAGGGCTAGGTATTAAAAAGACCAATGTAAAATGGGTAAAAAACGAAACACAACCTTTAAGCTTGCAACATTCTGATCTCTCGCTGCGGAAAGGGAATATCAATCTGGTTCTCTTTTAAGCAATCCCACAGCGTTTTATTCACCGCAAATCGTGCAGAATTGTGTTGGCTGGAATCCACCCATACCCGAATTTCAAAATCAACACTGCTATCACCAAAATTAGCGATCCCAACTAAAGGTTTTTTTATATCACTCACGTATTGGTTACTTTTTACTGCCGCAAGCAACACCGGGGTTACTTTATCGATATCACTCGCGTAAGACACTTCGATGGCTAACTCCAGCAAAGTTACTTTGTTCGAATTATGAATGATTTCGCCGATAATATGCTTGTTAGAGGTTGTATATAAATCCATTAAATGTCGTAATTTTAGTTGGCTTGGCGAAATTATGCCAGTTAATGTGTTTGTTAGTAATCTTTAGTAGTTTTCATGCTAATATCCGCCATCGAAAATTGAGCAGAACTAGAATAATCCAATGAAAGACCTCACCAGCGGCTCCATCAGCAAACACATCATTTATATGGCGCTGCCCATTGCAATCGGTATGATCGTTCAGACGATCTATTACCTGGTGGATCTCTATTTTGTGGGACAACTGGGTAAAACTGCGCTGGCCGGGGTCAATGCCGCGGGCAACCTGGCATTTTTTGTGCTTGGCCTTACCCAAATATTGGGAGTCGGAACGGTTGCTTTGATATCTCAAGCTGTCGGGCGTAAGGAGCAAAAAACATCCAATATGATTTTTAACCAGGCGATTGGTATAGCCGCTTTTTTTGGACTCTTCACCTTAGTGGCAGGTTATTGGTTAGCCGGCGATTATTTAAAGGCTATATCGTCTGATCCTGGCACCGTTGCTGCTGGTAAAACTTTTTTGTATTGGTTTATCCCTAACCTGGCAATGCAATTCCCGTTGGTCGCAATGGGGGCAGCCTTGCGTGGTACCGGAATTGTTAAACCCACTATGGTTGTTCAATTAATCAGTATTATCATTAATATTATATTAGCGCCCATCTTAATCGCTGGTTGGTTGACTGGAAAACCGATGGGAATTGCTGGTGCCGGTCTCGCTAGCTCTATCGCTATTTTTATTGGCCTGATCATGATGTGGCACTATTTTCATAAGTTAGAAAGATATGTGGGAATTTCTGGCAAACAAATTAAACCCGACCTTCACCTGTGGAAAAAGATCATCGCGATTGGCTTTCCTGCTGGCGGCGAGTTTTTATTGATGTTTTTCTATACCGCCGTTATCTATTGGTTAATTCAGGATTTCGGTCCATCAGCACAAGCCGGTTATGGATTAGGCTCGAGAATGATGCAGGCGATATTTGTCCCTGCATTGGCATTAGCTTTCGCGCTACCGGCGGTTGTCGGACAAAACTTCGGTGCAAAACTCGAAAAAAGAGTCAACGAATCTTTTAGAAAGGCCATCTTGATGATTAGCCTTTTAATGGGACTGTTAAGTATTATTACTATCTGGAATGCCGAGTTTTTCTTGGGCGGTTTTACCGATGACCCAGAAGTGTTAAGCATTGGCATCTTGTTCTTGCAATTAATCGCTTTTAATTTTATTCCCTCAGGTATTGTTTTTACCTGCTCAGGAATGTTGCAAGGTTTGGGTAATACCTGGCCTGCTTTTTACAGCATGTCTTCTCGAATCGTTTCATTTATTCTTCCTGCGATCTGGATGTCGAAACAGTCCTCTTTTGAGTTGAAACACGTTTGGTATTTGTCGATTGGCGCCAGTATTTTTCAGGCTTTTGTTAGCCTGTATTTGGTGAAACGGGAATTGAAAAGGAAATTGAATTAATAGTTTGCTTCTATTTTTATTTCAACCTTACCCGCAAACTGTCATAGTGATAATTCAGGCCTTCAGCTTTGGCAATTGGCATAGCCATTTTTGATAACGCTTGTCGGCCTGCCTCTGTCACCGTTTGAGTGGTTAAAATGCGCAAAAAGGTATTGACATTAAGCCCGCCATTTTGCCTTGCATAACCTAAAGTGGGTAGCGTGTGATTGGGACCGGCAATATAATCGCCGAGAGCTACCGCACTATTAGCACCAATAAATAAAGATCCGTAATTGCTTAAGCTTTGCTGTTCGATTTTTTGGTGACAGAGCATTAAATGTTCGGGCGCATAACCATCGCTAAATTGAATTAACTCTTCAACTGTTTCGGCGTACACTAATTCAATCTGTTTCTGTTGAAGTAGCTTGATCATATCGTCACTATTTTTAAGATAATTTAGCATCGAACTCAACCAATTAAAATCATCACTGACAATTAAAGAACAAGCCAGGGGATCGTGCTCCGCTTGAGCCAGCGCATCAAATGCTAACCATTCTATCGGTTGATTGGCATCGCAAAGTGCCAGTAATTCACTGGGGCCTGCTAAGCCGTCAATTTTAACCTGACTTTGCAGCTGTTTTTTCGCTTCATTTACCCAGGCATTGCCAGGTCCAACCAGCACATCCACAGGAAGTTCTCCTCGATAGCCATAGGCTAATGCCGCGATCGCCTGTACGCCACCAATCTGAATAAATTGTGTGGCTCCAGCTAATGAAGCGGCTGCCAAAATAGCGGGATGATCTGATGGTGAACAAGCAATACGAATGGGTGAATCGGCTACTTTAGCAGGAATCAAAGTCATTAGTGCGGTTGAAATTAATGGATAACGGCCGCCGGGAATATAAGCGCCGACTCTTTCTATCGGCGAAACCACTTGTCCATAACGGCCAAACTCGTCGCTAAAAGACTCTGAACAAATCCTTTGTTTTTGAAACAAAGCAAATTTCTCAATTCGACCGGCAGCCAGTTTGATCGAATTGGCCAAGTCTGCTGCTAATTGATAGTCCCCAAAAGGTTTAAGCTCGATCACCGTTACCGATTGTTGATCAAATTCCATTGAATAGCGGTCGATGACACTATCGCCACCATTTCGAATGGAGGCCAATATACCCTGTACTTTTTTTTCGATATCAGCATCAACTTTTAGAGCTGCTCTAGACCAGTCCTTCGCTTTAATTATCATTAAAGCGGCTCCTTAATTCGGTAGTGATATTGCTAATATCCACGCCTTTTGCCAAAGCATCAACAAGGGCAAAAAATATTAAATCGGCTGCTTCCCATCTGACCTCTTCAAAAGTTTGCGCTTCAATGAGCTCATCTGCTTCTTCAAGAATTTTCTCTGCTCTAAAATCAGCTGACTTAAACAATTGAGTGGTGAAGGAATTTTCCGGCAATTGCTGTTTTCTTTTTGTAAGAAGTTCAGTTAATCGATTAAGATCAAAAGGTCTCTTTTGCGAAGCGAAACAACTATAACGGTCAAAATGGCAGGCATCCTTCACTTGTTTTACACGAAATAAAATCGTATCACCATCACAATCGACATCGGCCTGGATCAACTGCTGAGTATTACCACTGGTTAATCCTTTTTGCCAGATTTCATTACGGCTTCGACTCCAATAAGTGCCTTTACGATCGGATAATGCTGCAGTCAGGGATTCACGATTAGAATAAGCCAACATCAATACTTTATCGGTATCGGCATCTTGTACTATAGTGGGGACTAAGGGCTCTTTTGCAAAATCGACTTGGGTCAAAAAACAATCGAGTAGCGATAATTGGCCGGTGTAGATCGACATACCAATCTGACCATTAGCCCCCATCGCAGTAAACCATTTGATGTCTTCTAGCGAAGTGATCCCTCCAGCAATAGTCACTGGAACCGGTGAAGCTTCTATCACTTGCTGATTTCTTATTTTATCAATGCCTTGTAATAAGCCTTCCTTGTCAACTTGCGTATACAAAAACTCACTGCAATTTTTTGACAATTCAGGAATTAGATCTAATACTTTTTCCCCTTCGGTAGTTTTCCATCCTTGAGTCGACCAGTAATCACCTTTGGCATCGATGGCGAAGATTAAACTTTCTTTGGATAATTTTTTCACCCATTGCTGACGACAATTGGTACCGATAATAATTTTGCTGGCACCCGCTTTGATATATTCTTGAGCCGTTTCCAGATCACGAATACCGCCGCCGACCCGACAAGCTTTAATCTTCAATAAATCTTTGATCAGCTGTTTGTTATCGCCCTGACCTAGAGCAGCGTCGAGATCAATAATGGCCACTTCGCCATATAGGGAAAATTCTTCCAATAGGGAAAATACGTCTTCGCGCTCAAGTATTTTCTCCTGACCTTGTTTTAACTGAACCGCTTTGCCATTCATTAAATCGATTGATGGGATTAACATCTGTTTTTTCCTGTTGTTTGTACTTCCTCTCTCTTGAGGGGATTCTTACACGGATGTAAGCCATTAGGGCAACGCATCCAGCGATGGACGGTAGTAGAACGACGCAGGAGCAGTTGCCGAGAGGGCTGGGTGAGGATGAAAATAGTTTGGTTACTCACCCAGCCTACATTCTTACCTGCATACCCTGCTCAATTAAATACCGCTTCACCCGGCCAACCGAGTACTCACCAGAATGAAACATACCCGCCGCCAAGCAAGCATCAGCACCTTGACTAAAAGCTTCAAAAAAGTGTTGCTCGTTTTTGGCACCGCCGGACGCAATCACTTGCACCGGCACTTGCTCGCTAATTTTTTTTGTTAGCTTGCAATCAAAACCACTACCAGTGCCATCTTTATGCATCGCAGTTAATAGGATTTCTCCGGCGCCACGCTCAGCAACTTCTTTGGTCCACTGATTAAAATCTTTATCAACTAAATGACGACCGCCATTAATATAGAATTTAAGGTCGCCATCTGTCTGATTAACATCAATCGCCACCACCACGCACTGACTACCGTAGGCGATAGCCGTTTGGTTAATAATCTCCGGCTGTAACACAGCGGTAGTATTTAGAGCCACTTTGTCGGCTCCGGCATCCAGGAAAGACTTCACATCATCCAGTTTTTTTAGACCGCCCCCCACCGTAAAGGGAATGGATAAGTGAGTAGCAATATCAGTGACTAACTTCAGCGCAGTGGGTCTATTTTCATTGCTAGCAGATATGTCCAGAAAAACCAGCTCATCAGCGCCTTGTTCTTCGTAATCGAGCGCCAATTCAACCGGGTCGCCCATATCCCTTAAATGTTTAAAATTGGTTCCCTTAACCACTCGCCCTTTGTCTACATCCAGACAAACGATGATCCGCGGCATCAAACTATTCTGGCTGCCCTTGCTATCCAGGTTTTCATTCATTGTTCTTCTCCAACCTTGGAAGTGAGAGCTTGTAAGATAAGATGGCTACCGACGTCACTGGATTTTTCTGGATGAAACTGGACTCCGATAAAATTATCTTCTTTTACTGCCGCACAAAATGTCTCCCCATAAGTCGTTTTTGCAATCGAAATATCGCTTTGCTTAATCGCATAACTATTGACGAAATAGACAGATACATCAGGCCAGATATCGCTGTCTAGACTGGCCCAACCAACCATCGGTTTCTTTGGGAAATCTAGCGCGCAAGCTCTACCTTTAAACCAGCCTAAACCATCTATACCATCATCCTCATCACTCGATTCAAAAAATATCTGCATACCAACACAAATACCAAGAATTGGAATATTCGCTATACGGACCTGGTTTAAATAGTTATCCCAATCATTGGCTCGAATATTTTTCATTACTGTGCCAAAACGGCCTTGCCCGGGTACGACCACGCCATCAAAATTATCAGCAGCCGGTTTATCCAGAATAATGGTTTCAAAACCTAATCGTTCTATCGCGGCTTTAATGCTAAATAGATTTCCAGATTTTGTGTCTATGATGAGTATTTTTTTCATATTAATTATTGGTCTTAAAAATCGTCGGTTGACGTTAAGGAAAAGCTTGCCCCGTGCCAAAAGTAGGTCCCTTAAGGAAAACGCTGTGGATACAAAACCCAACAGTCAGTCCAGCAAAACAAGTGCTATTTTCGAATCAAGGAATATTGGGGTTCGTCCCTCTCCCCAACCGACGCGTAGAATAGTCATAAGACACCTTTGGTTGTATTTTCCCCGACACCGGGACTCAACGCCTCTTTAAGTGCATAAGCAACCGCCTTAAAACATCCCTCAACCAAATGATGATTATTACGAAAATACATGGGCTTGATATGCATTGTCATAGCCGCGTTCATGGCAAGAGTATTAAAGAAATGTTCAAACATTTCGGTACTGACCCCGCCAATGTTTTCGCGGGTAAACACTAGTTCACCGACATAGATGCCGCGTCCCGATAAATCTACTGCGCACATGATCAAGGCCTCATCCATTGGCAATAATCGTTGACCGTAACGTTGCATCGAATCCAGCGCGCGCCAGCTTTGCTGAAGCGCGTCACCTAAACAAATGGCGATATCTTCGACGCAGTGGTGATCATCTACTTCAAGATCGCCATTAACTTGAATCGACAGGTCCCATCGTGCATGAGATGCCAATTGCTGTAACATGTGATCAAGAAAAGCGATACCGGTATTAATCGACATACTTTGAGATCCGTTAATATTCAAAGATAATTGAATATCGGTTTCTTTGGTTTTTCGATCTATTTTGATTATTTTATCGGACATAACCATTTCTCCAGTTGATTGATATCTTTGAGCACAATATCAGCGCCCGCTTGATAAAGACTTTCGACCTTGTTTTCACCGATCCCGATAGCCAGTGAATTGGACGCCACCGCGGCCTGCATATCATCCGGATTATCGCCACACATCCAACTGAGTGTAGAGTATTCTTGCTGTAGCTTTTGAATACCTTCGGGTGATGGTTTGCCCATTTTCACATCATCTAAACTGATCAAGTCCAATGCCGATAATTGTACTAAGGCTTGTCCTGAATTGGCTTCCTGACGCGGTCGCCCCGTCACTATCGCAAACTGACATGACTTTGTTTGATTAATTGAAGCCACAAGACTCGAAGAAATCAACGGATTTTCATGGGCAACCAACCCATCATTATTTTCGCCAAGGTAAAGCTGTTGAAAAACAGCAGTTACTTTCTCCAGACTAAACTTATAACCTAAATCGTCAAGTAAGCGTTTACTTAAAACCCAGTCATTATTAAATCCGCCCAGACTGCGAAGTGATTCGACGGATTCTAATTCGAGTTGTTCTCCAGACATTTGCTCAACCGTGGCTAACACGCATTGATCATAACTACCGCTGGTATCGATCAAAACACCATCCATATCCATGCAAATTAATTTTGGTGAAAAGCAATGTTCTAACTGATTCAGCAATCTTGGCATTTCAAACGGAATCGAGATTCTTAAGCAAGACTCCAGTTCACTCTGGCCAAAGGTTCGCAATAAGATGTCATTTTTTGCCATAAAGGACTGAATCGCTTTGGCCTGACCGATGGGTAATTGTAAAAGGACAAAGTTAGCCTGGCTTGGGAAAACCTTAATACCTTTTGCGCTAAACCAATCGATGAGTATTTTTCGATTGACTCTTATCTGTTGACAATAAGCGAACATTTCCGCGCGGTTGTCATCTTGTAGCGCTTTGTTGGCGACCTGCAAACTCGGGGTTGGAATATTAAAAGGCATACAGCGATCACGAAAAAGTTCGATTAATTTTTCGGATCCTAATAAATAGCCAAGTCGAATACCGGCCAGACCATAAGCTTTTGATAAAGTCCTCAAAATCACTAGATTATCAAATTGCTGCAAAAGCGATTTGGCGACCGTTTCTTCATCCGAAAATTCGATATAGGCTTCGTCAAGAAAGACCCAGCCACCGCTTATTTGCGAGACCTCTATCAATGCAGTCAGCTCAGACAAAACGATCGATTCACCGGTTGGGTTATTAGGTCGAGTTAAGATTGTCACCGCGTTTTTATTATTTTTGATCACCGATTTAGTGGTGTCGACATCGATCGAAAGATCGGTCTTCGCATCCACTATCAGCGCTGCTTGTTGCCAGCTTTTCACACCCCAGGTATATTGTGAAAATGCTGGCAATGGTAAGATAAGTGGCGTCCCTTCTTTGATGATCCGCATCAAAATCATGATCGCTTCATCCCCACCGTTAGTACAAATGACTTGTTTGGCGGTCAGATTATTTAGTTTGGCGAGCTGTTTTTCTAAAGGCGATCGATCCGGATACTGCCATAACAGATCGCCAAAAGAATATTCATCCGTCAGTGGGTTGGGCTTATCACAACGCTCGTTAAAATCGAGTTTTAACCTGCCTATATTGATTTGTTCAAGAGAGTCGTTCATATTTGCTATTCTCAATTAGATCGCTTTTCTGATCGCGGTTTCAAGAATATCCGTTGCGCCAGCGGCAATTAAATTTGGAATAAGCTCTCGGATCTGACTCTTCTTGACGGCGGCTTTTACCGCAAAACCTTTGCCCTGGTAAAGAGGGGAAACTGTTGGATAACGCATACAAGGCAGCAATTCCACAATGGATTCAATCGCCCCATTGGCACAATTCATTTCCAACAAAACTCTTTCTCGGCCATTGATCACCGCTTGCATCAAGGTCAATAAGTCCTCAATATCCCGTCGTTTTCCGGTATCTTTCATGACATCAATGTTAGCGATAAATTGAGTTGAACTAGTCATGACGGTATCGACTATCTTTAGTCGATTAGCGCGTATGGTGCTGCCGGTAGATGTATTGTCGATAATCATATCTGCATCTTCGGGCGGAAAAACTTCGGTCGCACCGTAGGAACGTAACAATTGATAATCGAGCCCCAAACCCTCCAGATATTCAATACTGATATTTTTATACTCAGACGCAACTATCAATTTACGCTTTCGTATTTCCAGCCAATCCCAATCTTCGGGAATGCAGGCCACAATTTTGACTGGATCGTATTCCAGATTCTTGAGGACCTCGACTTTACAACCTCGCTCTTTGATCCAATCTATCCCGGCAAATCCAATGTCGTGCTGGCCGATTTCCACCATTGATGGAATATTCTGGCTCTTCAATAATTTCACCTCTAAATCAAAACCGATAGCTTGCGGGCGATAATCACGGTCTCCGCCCACTAGCTCAATACCGCAATCAGATAACAGTTTAAGAACCTTGGTATTGATCCTGCCTTTTGGTAAAACTATTTTTAAACTCATAATATTCTCCTTAATGGTTACCCGAGCTTCCTGAAATTAACGGACATAAAAAAAGCCCCGTTTACTTCTAAGCGGGGCTTTTAAAATTTGACGATTAACTTATTTATCAAACACGCAAAAACACCCTCATCAGCAATGATGATGGTGGCGTTGGTGCTCTAGACGAGAAGTCACTCGCGCTGAATTAATCTGATAAATAATCATGGGCTAATCTTCTACAAATTTCACAAGGTTTTCCAATATCAATTAGTTATATACCGCTTCTATCTCAATGGGGTTGGAAATATCAAGCTGGAAAATATATCTATACCCGTTCCACCTCAAGATGCAGGCTTCAGTGCTCAGCTAGGAAAGTTGAACAAAGCATCACTCGCGGGGAAGACCCAAAACATTCGCTCTGCTCACGGGGCCAGCTTTGACGAGTCCTTTCCAAGAGTGATAACGCGGTGCAAGTTTTCTA
>CAZOBX010000136.1:0-15248 GCA_964578045.1 uncultured Kangiella sp.
GCAAACTTAACGCGGAGAGTCGCTAAAATACTGATGCTGGATGGCTGCTCTTATCTGAAGTTGAGGTTAACTAGTGACCATTGATTAATTTACCCATGAACTATTTCCTTGCGACAATTTAATTAGCTTAGTTTTTCGCGCTGATGAGCAGACTTAAAGTCAATATAGGGTCCTGCCGGTATAATACGTGTTGGATTAATCGTCTCGTGACTACCATAATAATGTGCTTTGATATAATCCATCGCTACCGTGTCAGCAATACCCGGTACTTGATATAAATCACGTAAATAGCCCCAAATATTTGGATAATCAATAATGCGACGTAAGTTACATTTAAAATGCCCCACATAAACGGCATCAAAGCGGACTAAAGTGGTAAATAAACGCCAATCCGCTTCAGTAATGGTTTTACCGGTTAAATAACGACGAGTTTCTAAACGTGTTTCCAATGTATCAAGCGCATTAAATACATCAGCTACGGCTTCATCATATGCTTCTTGAGTGGTCGCAAAACCTGCGCGATAAACGCCGTTATTAATCGTCGGATAAATAAATTCATTGAGTTCATCAATTTCAGCTAATAACTCTGGCGGAGAAAAATCACCGGGTAATGCGCCTACCTGGTCAAAGGCAGAATTAAACATTCGAATAATTTCAGGAGATTCATTACTGACAATGGTGTTTGTTTTTTTATCCCAAAGAATGGGCACCGTTACCCGACCTGTATAATCAGCTTGAGCCGTCGTATAAATTTCATGTAGGTTAGTCGCATTTAATAGCGGATCGGCAACAACTCCTTCGCCAGGTGCAAATGTCCAGCCTTGATCACCCATAAATGCATTGACCACGGACATTGAGATCATGCTTTCTAAGCCTTTAAGTTTGCGATAAATAATGGTGCGATGTGCCCAGGGACACGCTAACGATACGTATAAATGATAACGATTAGCTTCAGCTTTAAAGCCACCAATGCCAGATGGACCTGCACTACCATCAGCTGTAACCCAGTTACGAAAGCTTGGTGCTTTGCGTTCAAAACGACCGCCTGTTTTGCTCGTGTCGTACCATTCGTTTTGCCACTTACCTTTGACTAAAAGTCCCATGTGATTCTCCAATAAGTTGTTAAACCAGACACAAAAAACATATTGGCTAAAAAGAAACGTGAAGTTGGCGCTAATAAGTTTTGTACCTTGTTCATAATAAATTTCCAAATATAAGTAAAATTTAATGAATACTGAGCGAATACTTAACTTCTCTACAGTGTGGAAACAGTTTAAGTGATGAACCTAAGAGAATAAACAGCGATTTTTAGAACAGATTGTTCTCATAATAAGAATTGTTTGAGGAATGAGGGGTGAGATGTGACTAAGAATGAATGCGACCTCAATAATTTAAAGTCAGTGAGTAAACACAGGACCCCAAATAAGACCGACCCCAAGTATTCTTTCACCGTCTTAGATTTATAATATTAAATTGTAACTATCAACTCAAAATTAATCCTCGGTCCAGTGTTTTAAGATGAACCGAGGAAAGCTTTAAGACAGAGGTTTTTGAGTTTTACTGACCTGAAATAATATGCAGATTTCCGAAACCTGTAAGCATAAAGTCTTGCTTGCCATCTTTGTTAACATCGCCAACCACTAAAGCATCAACGCCCAGATAGACTCCAGAGACAGTACCAGTCATAGTGCGTAAAACACTGCCGTCATAGCCTGAACGTAAGTATCCTTTTCCGACGAAGCTATCACCAGTGTAAGTGTAAGATGCATTATAAATATCAGCATAACCATCGCCGTTAATATCACCAACACCACGGCCTGGACCGAATCCGTCTCCGTTGTTCTCAGCATCAAATACATAAAGCTGCTTGCCATTTTTACCACTGAATATATAGCTACGGCCAGTCGGTTTGTTACCCCGTGAAGCGGCATAGTCTCCAATATAAATATCAGATATACCATCTCCATTTACATCACCGGCACCAGAAGCATGGAATAATGCAAATGTTCCGGCAGTAACACCTGCGCCGTCAGTTAGTTCTGCTGCATGACCCACCGGGTTCATGGTATACAAAAATGAGCCATCAGCACCCGATAAGACATAAGCTTCTCCACGGTTTTTATGACCAGCCCCACGTGCGCCAGCGACTATATCAGCTATGCCATCGTTATTAACGTCATCCACCGAACCTAACGCCGTACCAATTTGATCTTCAGCTGATTTTCCGTAGGTTGACCAAAGTAACTGGCCGTCTGCACCGGAGTAAGCATTGATACGTCCACTAATCGAATGCGTGCCACTCGCGTCACGCGCGCCTACAACCAGATCGGCAAAACCATCATTATTGAGGTCTCCAGCACCTGAAACGGAAGAACCAAAGAATTCACCTTGTTGTAACCACTGATAAAGTCTCTTATGGGTTGCGCCGGAATAGACTTCTGCCCCGCCAGAACCGCCGAGAATATAATCGTTAATACCGTCTCCATCTACATCACCGGCATTAGTGGCGCTATATCCCAATACCACAAAGTCTGAGCCATTAACCACGTTTAGTAGAATACCATCGACTCCGGAATATATGTATGCTTTGCCTAAAAACTGATTGATAAAAGGGTCAGTCGTAATGAAATCATCGGCGCCGTCTCCGTTGATATCACCTAAGCCGGATGCAACCCAGCCAAACGAGCCGCCCGGCTCTTCTCCTTCAATAGTCAATAATACATTGATGTCTTGTTCTACAAAAAACTCAGATTCTGCGATGGCATGACTTGATAGTAAGGTCATCGCAAAAGATATTGCACTGGATATTATTAGCGCTGTTTTCAAAATTTTCATAAAATACTCCTTTTCATATTTTGGAATGAGTCATAATTCGACTTCTATAAAATAAGCAGGATCAATATGAAAAGCTGTTAAAAAATTGCTCAATTAATTTGTTAAACAGAATTTCGAAATGCTGATGGGGTCATGGAAAAATGCTTTTTAAATGCCATTGCAAAGTGGCTAGGGTTGGCAAAGCCCAAATCTAAGCCGATATGGGTCATATTTTTCCGGCAAAGGCTAACTTGGTCTAATGACGAATGTAACCGCAATCGGTTGATGTATTTGTTTAAGCTGATGCCAGATACCTTATGAAAGACCCTGCACAGATGAAAGGGAGTAGTGGCCAGCTGTGATGCTAGCTGGATTAAGGTGATTTTGAAGTCATTGCGTAGGTTTAGTAATTTTTTTGCATCTTCCACTAACAAACGATGAGATTTGCTCGGATGTTTTTGTCTGACTCCCTTAGGGTACCAGTGACGACATGCCATGTTCAGACTATGGTGCAACAGGTCCATTATTTGAGTTTCTACTAATATTGGGTCAACGATTTGTGCCGACTGTAGATAACAGGTTAATTGATATTGGGCCAGGTAAACCTTAGGCGAACAAAGACAGTTTATAAAACTCAAAGGAGTATTTTCGCTAGCGATCGAGGTGGGACATATTTCGGCTAGAATTTGCAACAGTAGTGGCTGGTTAAGATTAAAAAAAAGGGAATAATCACCGTAGCGGGAAACCGCATCACGAGTATATTCCTGACCTTGATTATAAAATATAATGTTGTTTTGATCTGCTATTATCGCAGGTTTATTGGCATGCGTTATTTGTACTGAATAGCGAGGAAAAACTATTAAGTTGCCACCAGCTGGACCAGAATCATGAAAGTCCTGCGTTTCTGTCGGGCAATCAAACAAACCCACAGCATAATCATCTGTCTGATAAAGTATGGTGTCTTGTGCTGACTTTATCATTGCTTGCCCAAAAACAATTTAGTTAAATACATGACGTATTTTATAAAAGATCCGGTTTAAATAGATTACTCATTTCCAAATTAGGTTTTGCATATTCCAAGTGAATAGATATAAGTGGGTTGAGTCTAATATATAACATGCGTAGTAAATATAAAACTAATAATACACTACTAATTTCTAAAAATGTGTACCCACTAAGGAGGTATGGTAACAAAAATAGTTATAACTTAATATCGGGATAATTGATGGGATCAACAAAAATTACAAGACAGTCAGTTTATAGTCAATCTCCCACATGCTGAAGGTCATTTGTCTCAATTTTAATCTTTAGTTTATTCCGATTTTTATTGAGAATTTGGGTAACGGTTTTTCCTGGGTTGATCTAATGACGAAGTACCGGTGTATATACCCAACGAAACAACTGGTCTATCTGTATCTCTGTGTGAGATTGTTTTGCGTTATTCGATCCCACTAATATTTTTGTTTGCCATTAGTTGAGAAAAGAATTTTTCTATCGGATGGTTCAACTCATCAACGCATTCAAAAGTTACATAAGTGGTATCAACCAATTCATCTAAGTCTCTCAGTAAGGTCGTTTTTATTGGATTATTGCGATAAATTAAGAATAGAATTGGTGCTTTGTGACCGGAAAAGATGTTATAACATATTTCAAACGATGTGCTCTCACTCATTCCCGTTCTTATAATCACCATTGCATCACATTCCTGGAGTAATTTGAACCGAGTCTTTCGAAAATTAGTGGGAGTAAATTCAAGTCCAGTTTCTTCTTCATAGGCCGTTTTAAAATTATTTTGATTGTATGCTTTCGCACCGGTCATCAGATTGATTTCGTATGGTTTATAATTCTTTGATTTTATTAAGTTAATAACAGATTGAATCATATTCCGTTCTTTGTCTCCCGCCTCGGTATATGATTGCCTTATAAATAAATTAAGCTTCGACATGATGTAACCTCCGAATCTAATTGTGTAACACTAGATTAAAGCTAAAGCTTAGGAAATAATAGTCTAGTTCGTCACTCTTTGCAGATATTGCTATAAAGTCCTTAATACACAAGGGAGAGATGTTGCCTTAATCGTGAATTCTATCTAGCAGTGACAACCGATTAATTTAGGATTATAGACTAAGGTGTTATCTTGATCGGTTGCATCCACCGTCAAATCCGGTTTCAGGTGAGTCTCGTATGTTGGGCTAAATTGTAGATTGGCCGGTGAGCTTGCGAACCCCAACCAACGATGGTCGAATAAAATCAATGATTTGGGCTTTTTCTTTTAGTCGCTAAGAACGATTTGTTTAAGTTTTGATGTTAAAAGTGTAACGAGCCGAATTGCTATCGTATTTTTCAAAAAAAGAAATAGGTCAATCGTTTTTAATGAAGATTTGGACTAGCGGCCAATGACATTTTACTTTTTAAAAAATAAAATGTCATTGGGAATTTAAGAGCTGATTTTTTACAGGATATAATTTGGACCATTGCCAGAATTACTGCGCCTCAATCTCCAACTTATGTTCCAGATAATGAATATTTGTTCCACCTTTCTGGAAATTCTCATCGGCCATAATGCGCCGTTGTAATTCGATATTGGTTTTGATCCCATCAATCACCACTTCATCGAGCGCCATTTGCATTCGGGCCATGGCTACTTCACGGGTTTCGCCATAAGTGATCAATTTTCCAATCATCGAATCATAATAGGGAGGAACTTTGTAGCCAGAATAAATATGCGAATCCCAACGAACCCCTGGTCCACCCGGTGCATGATATCGGGTAATGGTGCCGGGCGATGGAATAAAGGTCTCAGGATCTTCAGCGTTAATTCGACATTCAATGGAATGACCGCGCAACTGAATATCATCTTGCTTAAAAGATAATGGCTGACCTTCGGCGATCCTTAACTGCTCTTTGATAATATCCACACCTGAAACCAATTCAGAAACCGGATGTTCGACCTGAACACGAGTATTCATTTCGATAAAATAGAACTCACCTTTTTCATACAAAAATTCGAATGTACCGGCACCTCGATAACCCATTTCTATACAGGCCTGGACACATCGCTCACCGATAAAACGTCGTTTCTCTTCAGTAATACCGGGCGCTGGCGCTTCTTCTACTACCTTTTGATGACGACGCTGCATCGAGCAATCTCGCTCGCCAAGATAAATCGCATTGCCATGTTTATCGGCCAAGATTTGGATCTCAACGTGACGAGGTGTTTCCAGAAATTTTTCCATATAAACCACATCGTTATTAAACGCCGCTTTGGCTTCAGCTTTGGTTAAGGCGATCGATTCAATTAGCTCAGATTCTTGTCGAACAACGCGCATTCCACGTCCACCGCCGCCGCCAGAGGCTTTGATAATCACCGGGTATGCGATTCTTTTACCAATGGCCAGATTCGCTTTTTCATCTTGTCCTAAAGGACCATCCGATCCAGGAACACAAGGGACACCCGCTTTTTTCATCGCGGCGATCGCCGAAACTTTGTCGCCCATTAGCCGAATAGATTCCGCTGTTGGGCCGATAAATTCAAAACCGCTGCGTTCGACCTGCTCGGCGAAATCAGCGTTTTCAGCCAGGAAGCCATAACCGGGATGGATTGCCACCGCATCGGTTACTTCGGCCGCTGAGATAATCGCCGGGATATTTAAATAACTTTCTAACGGCGAAGCTGGACCGATACAAACGGATTCATCAGCAAGACGTACATGCATTAAGTTTTCATCCACAGTGGAATGCACCGCGACGGTTTTGATACCTAACTCTCTACATGCTCTTAAAATACGCAGAGCGATTTCTCCACGATTTGCTATAACCACTTTATCAAGCATCTTTATTTCCAGAAATATTTGTAACTATTCGGGTTACTTCAAAAATAGGTCATTTCTTCGTTCAAAAATGATCACATAAAGTACTATGCTCACATTTTTTGCCTTGAACTGACCTATTTTTGAAGTAACCTGAATAGTTACTGTTCAAATTAGTTACAAATAATCATTTTTAAAAAAGAAAACAAACATCAATTTGTTTATTTACAAAGTTTTTCAACGCCTTTTATTCAATAACAAAAAGCGGCTCATCAAATTCAACGGCTTCACCATCACCCACCAGAATCGCTTTAATTGTGCCAGCTTTATCGGCATCAATTTGATTCATCATTTTCATTGCTTCAATAATACACAAGGTATCGCCTACACTGACCTTATCGCCGACACTGACAAAATTATTCGCGCCCGGCGATGGCGCAAGATACATGGTTCCGACCATTGGAGATTTTACCTGATGGCCAGTCACTTCCACGGCGGCAGGTGGCACTTCAGAAGCCTGTACTGCGGCTGCCACGGGAGCTGGTGCCGCTGCAACGGGTGCCACCATTTGCGCGGGGGCCATCATTGGCGCGACTGCTCGGGTAATCCGAACCGATTCTTCACCTTCTTTGATTTCGATCTCTGCAACACCAGATTCTTCGAGTAATTCGATTAATTTCTTAACTTTTCGAATATCCATAATGTTTATACCTTCTTATAGTCTTAGTTTTAGTCTTAAATAAATGGTTAATTTGTTATTTTATTTATTTGCTCTTTCGTTCAAAAATATTCTGACAAAAATTAGTTTTGCAATTTCTTGATGGCAGAATCAAGTGCCATCAAATAGCTATCAACCCCAAAACCCGCGATGATCCCGACCGCCAGGTCAGAAAAATACGAGTGCCTTCTAAATGCCTCTCTGGCATGTGGATTAGAAAGATGAATTTCAATAAAGGGGATTTGCACGCTGGCTAGCGCATCGCGAATGGCGACACTGGTATGGGTAAAGGCCGCCGGGTTAATTAAGATAAAATTAGTGCTGTCATTGCTGGCATTCTGGATACGATCAATGATTTCATGTTCGGCATTGGATTGAAAGCTGACTAATTCCACCGCCTGGGCATCGGCAATTGCCTGCATTTGAGCTTCGATATCAGACAAGCTTAACGAACCGTAAATCTCAGGCTCGCGGGTTCCGAGCATATTAAGATTGGGACCATTAATTAGCAATATTTTCATACATTAAGTTTCATTATTTAGCCTACATTTAATAGGCTAATTATCTGGTTTACAAATAGACTGCTGTTAACCGAGATTGTTCACCGGTTAAAATCAAGATTGACAAATATAGCGTCTAAAAGCGCTTAAAATCTAATAAAATTCGATTTTGTGACTTTACGCTCAATCGAGTGAGATTAAAAGAAATTTTACTAAAAAAATTGAGATTATCTTCACGTTTATGGATTTTAGCGTCACAAAAGCGGATTTTAGCTTGAAAAGGAGGGTGAAATGGACCAACCAGTGGGAGAAATAGAGGAATTAACGACCAGATGTTCAGTTACCTGTCCTTTACCCAGTTCCTTATCATCAAACCAGCTAATAATAACGCAGCCAAAGTATAAATCACCGATGTATTCATCTCATGGGCCTGGGCTGCAACCTGATGAATCACAAAGCCAAACTTGACGATTAACCAGTTAGCCAGATAACCAATACTAATGCTTGCCGTAAATAGACTGAACAGGTAGGCAACCAGTACCGGGGTGCCCATTTCTTGTCTAATCATACCCATCGTGGCGATATTGGTGGCGGGGCCTGCCAGCATAAAAACCAAAATGGCCCCGGGTGACAAACCGGCAGCCAAAAAGCCCGCAGCTAAAGGTGTTGAAGCGGTTGCGCAGATATACATTGGGATACCAATCAAGGCCATGACTAACATAGCGGTAAACCCGTCTCCCCACTGAAGTAGAAAGTCGGTTGACACCCATGTCTTTATTGCGGCGGCCAACAATAAACCGATTAGTAACCATTTGGTGATATCCGATAATAGTTTTCCGCTAGCAAACTCTAATGAATTGATCAATAGCTGCCCAATACCAGGTTTTTGTTGAGACTCAGCTTGAGTTTTTTCACCGCAGCAGCTAGTCGGCGTTATTCCGGAAGTTAATTGCTGGACATCGGCTGACTGGATCTTGCTTGAACAGCAACTCTCAGCGGTTTTAGCCGGTTCAGCGACTTTTTCCTGATTTTCGCAGCAAGATTGGGTAACTTCTTGTTGTTTAACTTCTGACGCACAGCAACTGCTTTGTTTTTCCAGTTCTATAGCGACAATTGCTTTATCAGAGTGCTCTTTGTCGCCAGCTTCTGCTTTCAGGGCAAATACCTTGACCATGATACCAGCATATATTGCGGTAAAAATGGCGGCAAAAGGCCTTATAATCGCAAAAAATGGTCCTAAAAGTGCGTAAGAGACAGAAATCGAATCAACTCCCGTTTCTGGTGTAGCAACTAAAAACGCAACGGTTGTTGATTTGGATGCACCCGATCGCCGTAAACCAATCGCTGCAGGAATGACCCCACAGGAGCAAAGAGGTAAGGGGGCGCCAATAAATGCTGCTTTCAAAATAGATATCAATCGATTATCGCCCATATGTTTTTGCAGTAATTCCATGGGCACTAACCATTTCATAAAACCCGCGATCAACAATCCTAATAACAGCCATGGCGCAGATTCTGTAAAAAGTGAGATAAAATTAAATAGATAGTCAGTCATTTTGAGACCCTCCGAGAATCGGTGGCTGCGGCGGAATGAGAGGAAGAACCAGTTTGACTATTTTTGGTTGTAAAAAGGTGGGGATCTTCAAGACTATTCAAGATAGTACAGTTTTCGGCGCTTTCCTTACCACCACAACAAGCATGGTAAAGGCTCGATAAGGCCCGCTGCATTTTCTGGAGATCGAGGATTTTGGCCTCAATTTCAGCCATTTTCACCCCGGTATAGCTTTTGATATCTTCGCAAGTATGGCTATCTTTGTGGGTTCTGAGGGACAGAAGTTGTTTAATTTCTTCTAATGAGAATCCAATTTTTTTGGCATGCAAAATAAAATGTAATTTTTGTTCATCTTCAGGGGCATATAAGCGGTAACCGGCGCTGGACCTTTGGCTCGGCGAAAGTAGTTTGGCGGTTTCATAAAAGCGTAGTGCTTCCACCGAAATTTGAGTTCGTTTGGCTAGTTCACCGATCTTGATTAAGGCGCTCATAATAAAGATTTATCTGGCTTGAAATAGAATAGCCCTAGTATAAACCCTAAAGTACACTTCAGGGTCAAGCATGTTTGAGTTATTTTTATTGAAATTAGCACTCAAAGGGGTTGAGTGCCAAAAAAAAGACCCCATATAACCCCCGTCATTTAATTTTTAACAATTAGCCGATCCCGGAATATCGAAGAAGTCTCAGGAATTGGCAATTATCAGGAGAAAAGATCGATGAGTATTCGTCCATTGCATGATCGCGTTTTAGTTAGACGTATTGAAGATGAAACAGTCAGTGCGGGTGGTATTTTAATACCAGATAACGCTAAAGAAAAACCAAGCCGCGGTGAAGTTCTGGCAGTAGGTAACGGTAAACATCTGGACAATGGTGATGTGCGTCCTCTTGAAGTAAAAGTTGGCGACAAGGTCCTTTTTGGCAAGTATTCAGGTAGTGAAGTAAAGGTTGATGGCGAAGAATTATTAGTGATGCGTGAAGACGATATCGTTGGCATCATCGAGTAACTAGCAACTTTTTAACAAACATATTTAATAGAAGATTAATTAGAGGAAATAATCATGTCAGCAAAAGACGTAAGATTTGGCGATGACGCACGTACACAAATGATGAATGGCGTCAACATTCTGGCCAACGCAGTAAAAATCACTTTAGGTCCTAAAGGCCGTAATGTCATTTTAGATCGCTCTTTCGGCGCTCCAACTGTGACTAAAGATGGTGTATCTGTCGCTAAAGAAATCGAATTAGAAAACAAATTTGAAAACATGGGCGCTCAAATGGTTAAAGAAGTTGCTTCGCAAACTTCTGACGTGGCCGGTGACGGAACAACCACTGCAACTGTTTTAGCTCAGTCAATATTAAGCGAAGGTTTGAAATCGGTTGCTGCGGGCATGAATCCAATGGATCTTAAGCGTGGTATCGACCAGGCTGTGAAGGCGATTGTTGCTGAGTTGGAAAATGTTTCCGTTGCTTGTGAAGACGACAAAGCCATTGCCCAGGTTGGTACTATTTCCGCTAACTCTGATAAAGATATTGGCGATATCATTGCTAATGCAATGGGTAAAGTGGGTAAAGAAGGTGTGATCACTGTTGAAGAAGGTTCTGGTTTAGAAAACGAACTAGACGTGGTCGAAGGTATGCAGTTTGACCGTGGTTACTTATCTCCTTATTTCATTAACAACCAGGACAGCATGTCAGTTGAATTAGAAACCCCTTTGGTTTTAATCGTCGACAAGAAAATTTCCAACATTCGTGAAATGCTACCGGTTTTAGAAAATGTTGCTAAAGCAGGCAAGCCATTATTAATCATCGCAGAAGATGTTGATGGCGAAGCGCTGGCGACTTTGGTGGTTAACAATATTCGCGGGATCGTTAAAGTGGCAGCGGTTAAAGCGCCTGGTTTTGGCGACCGTCGTAAAGCCATGTTAGAAGATATTGCAATCTTAACTGGCGCTACTGTAATCTCAGAAGAAGTGGGCTTGTCTTTAGAAACCGCTTCTTTGGATGATTTAGGCACTGCTAAAAAGATTTCTATTACTAAAGAAAATACCACCATTATCGATGGTGCCGGCGAATCGGCTAACATCGAAGCACGAGTTGAAATGATCCGTCGTCAAATCGAAGAAACCTCTTCAGATTACGACAAAGAAAAACTTCAAGAACGTGTGGCTAAACTAGCTGGCGGTGTTGCAGTGATTAAAGTGGGCGCAGCCACTGAAATCGAAATGAAGGAAAAGAAAGCCCGTGTTGAAGATGCACTTCATGCCACCCGCGCAGCGGTTGAAGAAGGTGTCGTACCAGGGGGCGGTGTTGCTTTGGTTCGCGCAGCTTCTAAAGTCGGCACAATAAAAGGTGAAAATGACGACCAGACTGCTGGTATTCAAATTTTATTCCGTGCGGTTAATGAGCCATTACGTCAAATCGTTGCTAATGCTGGTGATGAAGCAGCTGTTGTCCTTAACGCTGTGTCTGCTGGTGAAGGTAACTATGGTTACAACGCGGCAACCGGTGAATATGGCGATATGATTGAAATGGGTATTCTTGATCCAACTAAGGTGACTCGCTGTGCCCTACAGTACGCCGCTTCAGTTTCGGGATTAATGATTACTACCGAAGCGATGGTTGCAGACATGCCTGCTGATGATTCTGCTGGCGCAGCACCTGATATGGGTGGCATGGGCGGAATGGGTGGTATGGGTGGTATGATGTAACTTCATTTCTATCTGTTTAGTATAAGAAAGGCTCCTTCGGGAGCCTTTTTTGTGGCCTATTAATAAAATTAATCATTCCATTTTTAAATTCTTAACGAAGAGATGTTTTACCTCTCACTGTGGTAATAAATCACTACTATGAAGTGCTGAAATCCCTTATAGTTAGACGCGCTTTTTTGAAATGCTATCGAAATATTCAGAATTTTGATTTTGCTTTCATGAATTAACAATAATTAAAAAAGGAGTTACAAATGGAAAATACCGCTGAAATGGATGCAACCAATTCAAGCAATAAACCTCGCCTGATTGGTTTTGAATTCAAAGGTGACGGAATGGAATATTTTAAGATCTGGATAGTTAATGTACTGCTTAGCATACTTACTTTAGGGATCTATTCAGCATGGGCTAAAGTAAGAACCAATCGTTATTTTTATTCCAATTTATATCTGGATGATTCCAATTTTCGTTATTTAGCAGCTCCGCTTACCATACTCAAAGGACGGATCATTGCCATTGTGGCGTTTATTGTTTATACAATTGTTTCTGCAATATTGCCTATTTTGGGAGTGATGATGATTGTGGCACTATTGTTTGCCATACCTTATTTCGTCAACCAGTCGATGGCGTTTAATAGCCGTATGACCTCATACAAAAATATCCAATTTCGGTTTTCAGCATCTTACTGGCAAGCATTTATGGTTATCTATATCTGGCCAATTTTAGGATTGCTCTCATTCGGTATCTTGTATCCGTTGGCGTTACTTAAGATGCATGAATACTTGGTAAAAAATAGTTCATATGGCACCACTAAGTTCGACTTCAACGCGACCTATAAAGAGTACGGAATGATTTTCTTAGTGATGATTGGAGTTTTGTTAGTCGTTGGGTTACCTATGTGGGGACTTATAATGATGGTTCCGACCCTTGCATTGATTTCACCAATTGTAATAGCTGTTGTTTACATTGGATTGATTCTTTTTGCCATCGTTAAAATCAATAACTTGTATATCAGCAGCATAAGTTTAATTGACCACCGTTTTGAAGCAAGTTTATCGATTGGCAGCTTAGGTTTGGTAATGTTAATTAATTTGTTGCTAACGATTGTCACTTTAGGATTATATTTACCCGCTGCAAAAGTCCGAATGACAAAATATTTTAGTTCTCATATTGTTATGCATGCAACTGATTCACTGGATAATTTTGCGGCTGCTGAGAAAGAAAATATTAGTGCACTAGGTGAAGAATTTGGAGAAGTGTTTGACTTTGGAATTTAGCGTTAATTGATTATTTTGGAATTAATTGATACATGAAAATTGACGGTTATTATCTTGATGGAGAGACCTCTAAGCGTTTTACCGCCTACTTAGAGGTTAGTCAGCTGGCTAATCGACCGTCAATTCAACTACATGTTGAAAGGCAATCCGATATCCACCAAAAAATGCCGCTTGATTTCAAAGAACTAGCAATAGAATCACGGCTAGGTAATACGCCCAGGGAAATTTCATTTGGTCAAGAACAATTGTTTGTTACGGAAAATAATGATGCAATCGATCGTCTCATTGAGCAAAATGTTAACAACAAGTCTGCCTCCCTTTTGCACACCTTAGAATCTAAGATGACCTTGGTGGTTTTGGCTTCTATCATAACAGTCTCGCTCACCTGGTCTTTCATAGTCTATGGTATCCCTATCGCGGCTAAGGTCGTGGCTGAGCAGCTTCCAAGATTTGCATCAGACCGTTTTGGTAGTGGACTTGATATTCTCGACCAGGCTATTTTTGAACCAACGGAATTAGATCTGGCTCGTCAACAGGAAATTTTGCAATTGGTCCAGCCTTATATCGAGAAATATCAATATCTGAATCCCAATTTAAACTTTCGCTCAGGAATGAGAGCGAATGCTCTTGCATTGCCTGGCGGGGAAATTGTTTTTACCGATGATTTTGTTAATTTGGCGGAAAACGATGAAGAATTGTTGGCCGTATTTTTCCATGAATTAGGCCATCTTAAGCACAAACATATTTCCCGACGTATCTTGCAAGATTCAATGATTACACTGATGGTGATCTTTATTACTGGCGATGTGGATACTGTTGATCTGGTAACTGGTTTACCCACACTTATTTTGGATATGTCTTATTCCAGAAAATTCGAAATGGAAGCGGATACCTATGCTCTGGAACAATTACATGAGGCTGATATACCATTGCAATATTTTTCGTCAATAATGAAGCGGTTCGAATCGATTTTTCATGATGAAGAATCAGGAGAGGGCACAGATATTTCTATCCCTGACTTTTTGTCTACTCATCCGACGACAGAAGAAAGAATTAGATTGACTGAAAAACTGATTAAGCAATATCAAAACGAAACAACAGATTAGCCTGTTTCATCAACTTCTCGGCGAATTGGAGATTTATGTTCAATCGCAAAATATTGCGTAAAAAAGAGACTGATTATGAAATCCTTTTCTGAATCCTGTGAAAGAAACAAACTGCCTATTTTATCGGTGATAAAACCCTTATTAGAAAATAAGCAAAGCCTGTTGGAGATCGGTAGCGGCACCGGGCAACATGCTGTTTTTTTCGCCGAACAGTTGCCTCACATTTTATGGTACACCAGTGACCAACAAGAAAATCATGTTGATATCCGGTTGTGGATAGACGATTCGCCAGCGACTAATATCAAACCACCCATTCAATTAGACGTGATTGAAGACAAATGGCCAGAATTACAATTCGATGCAGTTTTTTCAGCCAATACCGCCCATATAATGTCTTGGCAAGCGGTTCAAGCACTTTTTAAGGGGGTCGGAAACCTGTTGCAAAAGAATGGTTTTTTTATGCTTTATGGCCCGTTTAATTACCATGGTAAATTCACCAGTGAAAGCAATGAAAATTTTGAGCAATGGCTTAAGAGTGTCGATCCGGAAAGAGGCATCAGAGATTTTGAGGCGGTCAATTTACATGCTAAAAATGCGGGAATGAAATTGCTGGAGGATTACGAAATGCCGGCGAATAATCGAATTTTGGTTTGGCAGAAAATTTAGGAGTTAAACTCAATAGAGAGCTTAATAGCAGAAAATAGTATTAGAAAAGTCGATTACATCGTGATTCGGGATATACAATCTTTATATTGGTAGTATTACAC
>CAZOBX010000137.1:0-15204 GCA_964578045.1 uncultured Kangiella sp.
AATATCGATACCAGTCAGCCGTTACAAGAAAGCCCTTTTTCAATAAAAGGGCGCAGTGACAGATATACCAAGTTTGATCTTACCGGTTTTGTAAAACCTTTCACCCCAAAAACTAACCTAAATTTAACGGGTTCATTAAAAGAAATTTCTTTACCTCCAGCCAGTGTGTATATTCAGGATGCTCTCGGGTTTCAATTTGAAAGCGGCGAATTGGACATTATGTTAGATATTGAAATAGAAGATTCTGATATTAACGGTACTACCGGAATTCATATTCGTGGTTTAGATCTTGCGGCCACAGAAAATTATCAACAAGATACGTTAAAGGAGCAAACAGCCATGCCTTTGAATGTCGCATTAGGCATGTTAAAAGATGGTGATGGTAACGTTGAATTGGATATTCCAATGTTAGGTAATCTGGATAGCCCGACATTTGGTTATGGTAGTTTTATTGCTTTAATTACTAAAAAGGCAATCCAGTCGGCGACTCAGACTTATTTAATAAAAACATTCCTTCCTTATGCAGAACTCTTGAGTATCACTTTTTCTGCCGGAGAGTTTATTTTAAAAACACGTTTTGAAGATTTACCCTATGAACCTGCTCAAACAGATATTTCTGAATCCCAACTAGTTTATATGCAGCAATTTGTCGCGCTAATGAAAGACAAAAAAAGCACACAGGTAAAAGTTTGCGCGATTGCCACCAAATCAGATTTGGTTCAACAAGGGGATGAGGTGCTTTCCAAAGAAGAGAAAGTTATTAAGCTGGAGAAACTTGCCAAGGTCAGAATGAGCGCCTTTGAGGAATATGTTGTTACGGCGGGGATCGAGTCATCACGAATCCTGATCTGCTCACCTAAGATTGATCTTGGTCTTGAGACCACAGCAAAAATTGTTATTTCGATTTAGTCAGACCGATATAAGGTTATTTGAATTAATCGATAATTGCCTATATAGTATTAGTTGTCGTTTAATCAAGAAATACAAGTGGATATGCCTGTGGAATATTTGCCAATCAATCTTAATATTAAAAATAAACAGTGTTTAGTGGTTGGCGGGGGCAATATAGCACTCCGTAAAGCAAAACAATTGTTTGGCGCTGGAGGTAAATTAACGATAGTTGCCCCAAAGTTTCACCCAGACTTCGTTTCATTGTCTTCGTCAGAAAGTTTAGAATTAATTACTGCGGAATATCACCCGGATTTATTGCAAAACAAACTACTTGTTATAGCCGCCACGGATGATTCTAAGATTAATCAAGCGGTATTCTCTGATGCCGAAAATAAAGGTGTTATGGTTAATGTGGTTGATCAACCGGAACTGTGTCGATTTATAATGCCAAGTGTCATTAACCGCTCGCCTCTAACTATCGCTATTTCTTCTGGCGGAACTGCTCCGGTTTTAGCTAGAATGCTACGGGAAAAAATCGAGTGGATGTTGCCGTCAAATATCGGATCGTTTTTATCAAAGGTAAAATCACAGCGTAAAATAGTTGCTGAGCGTTACCCTGAATTAAATGCAAGACGCAAATTTTGGGAGAGTTTTTTTGAGGATAAATTGGGTTGGTCTACTAAAGATAACCTTAAGGATACAGGACCAGAAGAGTTAGAACTTGAATATGTGCTTGATTTTTCAGCAGGGCCGGAAACCCCTAACTGTGTTGCGATCGTTGATCTAGGTAAAGGACAGTTGCATGATTTAACCGTAAGAACTTTAGATTTATTACAAAAAGCAGATGATATTCATTTATCTGAAAAAAATTACCAATGGTTGAAAAATATTATTCGACGGGATGCTAATCTACATTTTGCAGATGACCAAGCTATTAACTTTGAGTATTTAAACGGCTTGTCAATCCAACAATCAAAAATGACAATCAAGGATGGTTCGAAAACAGTAGTACTCAGGAGCGGTCATGGCTTTGAAACCGATAAACAAGCTTATGCGCAGCTTTTCGAAAAAGTGGCTGGTTGTACTTATTTACGCATAGGGGCAATCAATGAACGATGCCCTCTATAGAAGCATCGCTAAGATGGAGATTTTAAAAATGTGAGTGTGAGGGGATAATTTTCTGCTCACGAATGAGTTCGTTTCTATGAACTTGTCTTATCTACAGCGGCTATTTTAATAGTAACAACAAAACCAATAATGCCAAACCAGCACTGACTGATTTCCAGAATTTGAGCGGATCTCGCTCGATAAATGGACGGTTGTTAAATTCATCTTCTGTTGAAAAGTTGGGCTTAGATATATCGGTAATAAATTCAGAATAGAGATTGTAACGTAATTTAGGATCAGCTTCGACTGACTTTCTTAATGCCAGGTCAAGCCAAAATGGAATATCACTTCTGAAATCCAAGGCGCTTTGATATTGCCACTTCGCATAAGATTTTTGATTATTGTTATGGTTTTGGCGTTTTGATTCAGGGTAAGGAAGTTTTCCAGTCAGCATTTCATAGGTCAAAACACCTAAGGAAAATAAATCACTTCTAAAGTCAGAGGATAAATTTATTATTGTTTCCGGTGCAATATAGTTTACCGTACCTAGCGGATGGGTCTCTACCAGTCGATTGATTTGCTCCTCAATGGCTGCCACAGAAGCGGTTCCATAATCAATCAATTTAACTTGTCCCTTTTGGTCGATCATGATGTTTTCTGGTTTGATATCACGGTGCACGATGTCTAGGTTTTTGAAAACTCGTAACGCGCCGGCAATTTGCTTGACGATTTGACGTACCTCATCAAAGCTAGGAGCCGGGTGGTCATACATCCATTGGCGAAGTGTTTGCCCATTGATATATTCACAAATATGGAACAAGAATTTCGCATCGGCTTTACTAGGGTAAACTTTCATGATAGCGGAATGGTTTATTTGAGAGCCAACCCAGGCTTCGCGGATAAATCCTTGGAGATAGATCTCATCATCCGAAAAATTAGAGGATGGCGCTTTTAGGGTAAAAAGATTACCGCTTGTAAGTTCTACAACTAAATAGAGATGGGAGCGAGCGCTTGAATGGAGCACGCGAACGACTTTGTATCCTTCCAGAATTTGATCTTCTTTTAGTGCGGGAGGAATTGCTTTTTGCAGTAGAGTTTTTCGAATTTCATCAGGCTGTAAATCCGGGACGGAATCGACCTTAGCTAACATGCAAGTCAGATTGTCCTGACTTTGATTGGTCTTGGCTAATTCAATATATTGATGACTTAGCCCGTTAAGGTCAGAGCTGCTTTGGTAGAGAGCGACGAACTCATTTTCTGCGATATAGTCGTGGACCCCATCGGTCGTTAATAAGTATAGATCATCTACTTTTGTATCAAAACATTGATAGTCGATTTTTAAATGATGGTCGGCACCAAAAGCGCGAGTCAATACCCCTGAATTGTTAGCGAGTTTTTGATTGTGTGGCATAGTGAGAACTTTAAACCGGCCCTTCCTGATGCGAGCAATTTGTGTATCCCCCACATGAAAAATATGCACGCTAGCCGATCTAAATATAGTTCCACTAAAAGTGGTTAGCCACTGAGACCGGTTGAGACTAGATTGTGAGTGTAGGTCATTTTCCTGTTTAAGATAGAGAAAGCTATTTATTTTGTTCAGTACTTCAGAAATGATCCGCTGGGTCGACCAGGTTTTAGGCGCATCATAATAAGCTTTACTAAACTCAGATGTACAATATTGACTGGCCTTAGCGGCTTGTGTGGCATGGGAGACGCCATCTGCGATAACTGCGACAATACCTTTCGTTGAGCGGCTTGGTTTTTGCGGAGAATCAAGCGCAAAAGAATCTTCATTGACAGTTTTTATACCCGCGCAAGAATATCCTCCGGTGCTAAGTTTTAACTTGCTACGGGAAGCCGTATGAATCTGATTTTGTAAATTCGTAGTGCTCATTTTGTATTTATATGGTTAACTAAGACCAATCAATTCGACGGTTCCATCTTCATTCACTTCTGCCATATTACCTTGTGGCTCTTTCATAAGTGTTAATACCACAAACCCTAATACAGCGGTCGTGGCAATTACTAAAAAGAAAGTCTGATAGTCGACCATAGAAAGCAGGGTTAAATAACACACAGCACCCACATTTCCATATGCGCCCGTCATTCCGGCGATTTGGCCGGTTAGTCTGCGTTTGATTAAAGGCACTGTGGCAAAGACCGCTCCTTCTCCTGCTTGGACAAAAAACGAACATAACATCGCCGCTGACACCGCCGCGACAATCGGCCAACTGTTATCAATAGAGGACATTAACCAATAGCCACCGGCGAGTCCTGCGGTTAAAATTAATAAGGTTTTCTTGCGGCCAAAGCGATCACTAATCCAACCGCCACCCGGTCTTGAAACCAGATTCATAAAAGCATAACCAGAGGCTAAAAGACCGGCGTAGACCATATCTAACTCAAAAATTTCTGCAAAAAAAAGAGGCAACATAGAGACAACAGCAAGCTCCGAACCAAATGTGGCAAAGTAGAGAACGTTTAATACCGCTACCTGTTTAAATTGATATCGATGAATTGGCGCGACCGGCTCAATAAAAATCTGACGATTCACTTTAAATGTAAAATATACCTGAAATAGAAAAATCACAAACAAAACTACATAGATGGTCCGCGTGCTTAATTCGGTAATAAGCTGTACACCGGCTGGAGATAATTTCCAGGTTAACAGAGCAAGCGCCGCGTACATGGGTATTTTCATTATCAACAGCAAATAGAAATCGCCGACACTGGTGACTTCCATGCCTGCTGCACTCTTAGGTTTAAAATAGGTTGACCCTTTAGGTGTATCATCAACATTTCGATAAAAGATTATGCTAAAAATTAAACTTAAAGTACCGGTTAGTCCGACCGCATATCGCCAGCCATCTTCGCCACCAAAAATTAACGCGATGATAGGTAAGCTCATAGCTGCTGCCGCAGAGCCAAAATTTCCCCAACCGCCATAGATCCCTTCAGCTGTTCCCAATTCATTTGCAGGAAACCATTCGCTGACCAGTCGGATCCCAATCACAAATCCGGCGCCAATAAAACCAAGTAAAAATCTTGCGAGTGCTGCTTGAGAGAAATCCTCAGCTAATGCGAACATAAAACAAGGAATACTACATAATGCTAATAGCCAGCTAAAAGTCAGCTTGGGGCCAAATTTATCGGTAGCCATACCGATCAGTATTCGTGCGGGAATGGTTAATGCGACGTTTAATATGAGCAGTGTTTTTATTTGGGCAGCGGTTAATTTGAGTGATTCGGCAATCGCGCCTAATAATGGTGCATGGTTAAACCAGACTAAAAAGGTAATAAAAAACGCCATCCAGCTTAGGTGGAGAATTTTGTTTTTACCACTAAAAGAAAGTAAGTTAAATTTTGCAGAAGACTTCATCGTTTTTCCAAATAATAGTGTTAAAAATTGACCCATCAGGTTTAGGTCATCGCTTTAAGTTGAACCCGTTTGTTTTTAACTCTCACCGGGTAAACAGTGACTTTGATGGTTTCATCCTGTAAACACTCTCCAGTATCTAAACAGTAATGTTGTTTAAACAGGGGAGACGCCACAACCGTACGACCATCGATTTCGGCCACTATGCCGCGTGATAAAACGCTGGCGTTGCCAATCGGGTCGAAATTACAAATGGATTTGAGCTCACCTCGATCGGACAAATTAAAAATGGCAACTGGTTTGCCCTGATGTAATGCACAGACAGCGCTCATTTCAGGAATTTCATCGACGTCACAAATATCTATCCATTGTTCATTCATGTTGGTTATCCTCTTTGTTTGTTCTTTTACAAAACACACTCTTCCTACTTCTGGTAAGGAGAGGTCGAAAAGCTTTAATGTGTTGATGTATCTACAGGTAGAATGATTAGTCTCGAAATCATTAAGAATAGCTACTCGTTGCTAAACTAAAACGACTGATTTTTCAGCCGGTTTGATTTGTCCTCTCTCTGTCGAGAATATAATCTTTGGGTCGTGCTCGTCGCTATTGATAAAGTGCTTAAATCGTTTTAGTTTTTGCGGATTATTGATTGTCGCTTTCCATTCGCATTGATAACTATCTACCAGGTTGGCCATTTGGTTCTCCAATTCCTGATTGATTTTTAATTTGTCATCAATCACGACTTGTTTAAGGTACTCGAGTCCACCTTTTAACGATTCCATCCAAACGGAAGTTCTTTGTAGACGGTCGGCGGTACGAATATAGAAAATCATGATACGATCGATATACTGGATCAGTGTTTTGTCATCCAGATCAGTCGCAAATAACTCGGCATGACGAGGGCGCATACCGCCGTTACCAGCGACATAGAGATTCCAGCCATTTTCTGTTGCGATAACGCCAATGTCTTTACATTGCGCTTCGGCACATTCTCTAGCGCAACCGGATACAGCCATCTTTATTTTATGTGGTGAGCGAATTCCGCGATACCGTTGTTCGAGGTATATCGCCATGCTTGTACTATCTTGCACGCCAAATCGGCACCAGTTAGTGCCTACACAAGATTTTACCGTTCGCAGTGCTTTACCGTAGGCGTGACCCGTTTCAAATCCAGCGTCAATTAATTTCTTCCAAATAATCGGCAACTGATGAAGTTGTGCACCAAATAAATCAATTCGTTGACCACCGGTTATTTTGGTGTACAAATTAAATTTTTTAGCGACCTCGCCAATAACAATCAGTTTTTGCGGGGTAATTTCGCCACCGGGAATTCTTGGTACTACAGAGTAAGATCCATCTTTTTGCATATTGGCCAAAAATGCGTCGTTAGTATCTTGTAGTGAGACATGAGACTCGTCTAAAATTTGATCATTCCACAAAGAGGCCAGAATTGAAGCGACCGCTGGTTTGCAAATTTCACAACCGAAACCATTGCCGTATTCTTTGCTCAGTGCATCAAAGGTTTTGATTTTCTTTATTCGTACCACATCAAACAATTCGGCGCGAGAGTACTCAAAATGAGAGCAAAGATTGTGATTAATCTCGATGCCCAGTTTGGTTAACTCGTTGTCCAACACCTGGCCAACCAACTGACCACAACCGCCGCAGCCGGTACCGGCATTACATTCACTTTTGAGTAAGCTAAGTTCGTGAGTTCCGTTGTTGATGCAGCTAATAAGCTCGCCTTTAGAAACATCGTTACAGGAGCAGATTTGCGCGCCATCAGGTAAACTGTCAATACCAATTGTTGCATTGGTGCTGCCAGAATCCGTGCTCATTGGTAGTAATAATTGCTCGACTGGCTGGGGGAGTTCTATTTTGTTAAGAAATAACTGCAACCAGGAACCATAACTTTCAGCGTCTCCCACGAGTACTGCACCAAGTAATTTTTTGCGGTCGCTACTGATCACTATTTTTTTATACACGCCCGTACTTTCGTCATGATAACTGTAAATTAGGCTATCCGGTTGTTTGCCATGAGCGTCGCCTATACTGGCAACTTCTACACCAAGCAGTTTTAATTTGGTGCTCATATCGGCACCTTTAAAACGACCTGTTTCTTCTTGCTCTTTTTTCTTCTCAGTCTTAAACGCATTGGCACAATGTGCGGCGGCAACTTTGGCCATTTGATATCCTGGCGCTACCAGCCCAAAAATTTTGTTATCCCATAGCGCACATTCACCAATTGCGTAGATATTTTCGCTAGAGGTTTTGCAAAAATCATCTATAACAATACCGCCTCTTTCACCAATTTGTATATTCGATTGACGAGCCAATTCATCTTGTGGTCTGATACCTGCTGAAAAAACGATCATATCGGTTTCCAAATGACTACCATCAGCAAACTCGAGCCTGAATCTTTGTTCAGCTCCCTTGACGATTTGTTTAGTATTCTTCTGAGTTAATACCTTGACATCAAGAGCTTCGATTTTTTCCCGTAGTAATTTCCCGCCACTCTTATCTAATTGAACTGGCATCAATTGATCCGCAAATTCAACTACGCTGGTTTTAAGGTTTAATTTTGTCAAGGCGTTTGCCGCTTCCAAACCCAATAAGCCACCGCCAATAACAACGCCAGTTTTTGATGAGTGGGACGATTTTCTGATGTCATCGAGATCACTGATGGTTCGATAGACATGAATATGTTCACCGGAGCCGCCAGGAATTGGCGGAACGAAAGGCGTGGAACCTGTCGCCAAAATGAGTTTGTCGTAAACAATTACGACTCCTTTTTTTGTGATGATCTTTTGTTGGCTTTTATCAATCCTTGTGACCTTATCGTTCAAATGAAATTGGACACCTAGTTTGTCATAACTATTTTCATCGGTAAGGGAAAGGTCTTTGATGCTTTTACCAGAAAAATAACTGCTGAGTTGAACGCGATCGTAAGCCAGTGACGGCTCTTCACTGAAAGTGAGTATCTCGAAGTTATCTTCTTGTCGTTTACATAGATATTCAATAAATTTATGCCCCACCATGCCGTTGCCCACTAGAACGACTTTTTGTTTTCTTACAGTCATCGGTGTTTTTACCTTGTTGTTGCTAGCTGGTTTCACTTTGATATTCCTGTTAAGCTGATAAGCGAGTCGTTTTTTTATTCGAATTGCAGGGTAAAGTTTGATTTTCTTGTTCTCTTGGCAAATTTTCAAACCAGGCGAGCTGTTCGCGATATTTCACCACTTGACCAATCACAATCAGAGTCGGGGAAACCAGCGAATGTTGATCCGCTTGTAGCGTCATTTGGTCGATATTGGTCATGAAAACCCGTTGGCTTAATTGACTACCATTTTCTATTAGTGCTACAGGGGTATTCTTACAAAGACCATGTAATGTTAATTGTTGAGCGATATGAGCTAACTGACTCAGACCCATATAAAAGACCAGAGTGTGGTTTACACTGGCCAGACTGGACCAATTGAGTTCTAGAGTCTTTTCAGCGTGCCCGGTAATAAATGTACAGCCTTGAGAAACACCTCGATGAGTTAACGGGATACCTGCATAGCTGGTGCAGCCAGATGCAGCAGTAATTCCCGGTACAACTTCTGTAGTGACATCAGCTTTATGCAGCACCAGCATCTCTTCACTACCGCGACCAAATACAAATGGATCTCCGCCTTTTAAACGGCAGATAACCAATCCCTTTTTTGCAAAGGTCACCATAAGTTTATTGAGTTGCTCTTGGGGAATACTGTGATTGCTCATAGATTTACCTACAAAAAACTTTTTGCAGCCAGCGGGGAAAAGTGCCTGAATATCATCGCTGACCAGCTTGTCATATAAAATCACATCGCAGTTCTGAATTAATCTTAAGGCTTTTACAGTTAATAGATCTGCATCGCCGGGGCCGGCACCTACCAAATAAACCTTTCCGGTTTGTATCGCTCTAGTCTGCATACTCACAGTATTTACTCTAGCTGCTAAATTTCGATAAATGGGATAGAGCAAAATGGATGCCAAGTGAAAAATTTCTCCAGTTACCATTTTTATTAAACTGTATAAAACAATCAGTTACAGCTTTTTAACGCCTCTAAATAGGATGTTTGCTTGGTTTATTCAATCAATAATTCGGCGCCTTTATTGTGCGCTATTAGAGTGCGTTTAAATTTCAACATCCCAAAATGGTGCATGATGAGTCGTTGAAAAATCGCTGAACGGGGCAACATTAGTTATAAAGTTGGTTGCAACCTGATTGGTCTAGTTATTGCAGCAGCGAATTTAATTGAACTGAACAAACAACTAATTTATCAGAGAAATCAGAGATGTTATTTGGCCGTAAAAATCGAAAACCTATAATAATTCCCGACAAAAAGGTCAAAGAATGGAAGTACACCACTTGCAATTATTGTTCAACCGGTTGTGCTATTGAAATCGGATTGGATCAAAATAAAAAGATTGTGACTAGTCGGGGTCACGCCGGAGCTGATGTTAATCGAGGCAAGTTGTGCATTAAGGGATTATTGGAGCATGAGCTTTTCGAGTCGGCTGGGCGAGGCGTTGAACCTTTGATGCGTGACAGATTTTATGATGAGTTCAAGTCCGTGAGCTGGGATAAGGCGCTGGATACGACCAGTGATAAGATTAAAGATATTCAAAAAAAATATGGTAAAGATGCTTTTGCCGTAGTGTCTACCGGGCAACTTCTCACCGAAGAATTTTATACTTTAGGGAAATTAGTTAGAGGATGTATTGGCACCAATAATTATGACGGTAATACCACTTTATGTATGGCGTCTGCAGTTTCAGGTTATAAGCGTTCTTTTGGATCGGATGGACCACCGGGTTGTTACGATGACTTTTCACATACCAATTGTTTGATAGCTTTTGGTTCAAATTTGCCGGAGCAACATCCGATCATTTATTGGCGATTAAAGGAAGCCAAAGAAAAAAGGAATTTTCCATTAATCGTGGTTGACCCTCGAGTCACTATGCTGGCGCAATTTGCGGACATTCATTTACCGATCACTCCGGGTACCGATTGTGTATTAATCAATGCCATGATGCATGTGATTTTTTCCGAAGGACTAGCGGACGAAAATTATATTGAGCGCCATACAGTGGGTATAGAAGCGCTAAAAGTAACTTGCGCAAATTTTCCGCCAGAAGCTGCTCAGCATCAATGTGGCATTGACGAAGATACCATTCGGCAGGTTGCCAGGCTGTATGCCAAAGCAGATTCAGCGATGTCAATCTGGACTATGGGGATCAATCAAAGTACCCATGGATCGGATGGGGTAGCAAATATCAACAACCTTAATCTGGTAACTGGCAATATCGGAAAACCCGGCGGAACCAGTTTGTCGATAACAGGCCAATGTAATGCAATGGGAACTCGTGAATGGTCTTCCTGTTCCGGGCTGCCAGGTTATCGAACTCTGGAGAATGAAAAGGACCGTCAGGAGATCGCTGATTATTGGGGCATTGACGCAGATTTTTTTCCCAGCAAGCGCGGTTTAGCACAAACGGATATTTTCCCGGCGATTGAAACTGGCGACATCAAAGGATTGTGGTTAGTCGCTACCAACCCGATGACATCTATGGCCAATATGCCTCGTGTAAGAAAAGCACTGCAAAAACTAGAATTCCTGGTGGTCCAGGATTGTTATCGCGATGTAGAAACTAATCAATATTCTCATGTTTATTTTCCCGCCTCAATCTGGGCTGAAAAGGAAGGCTGTCATACCAATACTGAACGCCGAGTGAGCTTGACCTGCAATGTGGTTGAACCTTATGCGAACTCAAAACCTGACTTCTGGATTTTTAATCAAATGGCGAAACGATTTGAAAATGGCCAGAAAATTCGTTTTCCGGATAAGCCCGAACAAGCCTTTGAAGAGATGAAAGAACTTTCAAAAGGCAGAGATCGAATTTTGGATATTTCTGGGATGAGCTATGAAAAAATCGTGCAACAAAAAGGAATTCAGTGGCCGTTTAGAGAAGGCAGTGACAATGATAGAGGTGATCCACGTTTATACACTGATGGTATATTTCAAACTGCTAACGGTAAAGCAAATTTGATCGCGGTAAATTTTGTGGATAACAATGAACGACCTAACCGTGAATATCCCTTTTGGTGCAATAGCGGCAGAGTGGTAGAGCACTTTCATACCCGCACTCGTACTGGAAAAATCGGTAATAGCAATAAGTTTAGTCCGACACCTTATATGGAAATGAATCCGGATGCGGCTGACGAACTCGGCATCGAGCAATCAGCCTATGTGCGGGTGGTTTCCAAACGAGGAGATGCCGTGGTGATGGTACAAAGAACTCACAGAGTGCCAAGGAATATGATTTTCATACCCTTTCATTACCATGATTGCGTCAATCGAGTGACTTTAGGTTTGCTTGATCCCTATTCAAGACAGCCTGCATTTAAACAGTGTGCAGTGAGAATTGAAATGATTGATCAGACGGAAGCGGCCAGGATTAATCTCGAGCGAAGGGCATATTAACCTTCCTTCAGGTTACAAAGCGGAATTAGTTTAAGAGACATAGTGGGTAATTATAAGTGCTAATAAAACAACAGAATAAAGATGATGTCATCAAGTACAATCCAACTTGGCAAACACGAAGCGATGAGCAAAGCTATGCGCTATTAACAGATAAAACCAGCGAGGTCGAAAATCGTTACGGTAAAAAGATTGATCTTCTGGATATTACAGATTTGCCAAAAGAGCGATCTTTGTTTATCAATGAAAATCCAATCGTTGGCGATAATCCGAACCGTAATAAGCAACATGGATTCTTTTTTACTGCCGATAATTGTATTGGTTGTCATGCTTGTGAAGCGGCTTGTTCTGAAAAGAATGATAACCCTGCGCACATCGCTTTTCGCTCGGTAGGTTATGTTGAAGGAGGCAGTTATCCGGACTATAAACGGATGAATATATCGATGGCCTGTAATCATTGTGATGATCCGGTTTGTCTTAAGGGTTGTCCAACCCGCGCTTATACCAAACATGCCGAATACGGCGCAGTTTTACAAGATCCTGAAACCTGTTTTGGTTGTGGTTACTGTACTTGGGTTTGTCCTTACAATGCGCCGCAGCTGGATCCGGTAAAAGGACAGGTTTCTAAATGTAATATGTGCGTTGACCGTTTAGAGGTTGGTCTTAAACCCGCTTGCGTTTCTGCATGTATTGGTAATGCATTGGATTTTGGGGTGATTGAAAATATTCCGGAAAATCGCCAACAAGCGAAGGTGTCTATACCGGGATTTCCAGATCCTGAAATTACCAAACCGAATATTCGTTTTCAACAAATAGATTCTCTTCCAGAAACCATGACTCGAACCGATTCTGAGCCAGTAAAATATCATCGGGATCGGTTCGGACAATATAAACCAGTGATTGATCAAAAGAAGGGCAAAAAGAGCTATTGGAACTTCAAGAAGCTCAGTTCCCGAGAAAATCCATTGGTGATGTTTACTTTGTTAGCTCAAGCCGCTATTGGCGCATTCAGTCTATTATTTTTTGGAGCAACACTGGATATTAGTGGTTTAACAATGGTTAAACAAAGTGATATTTATGTACCTCTTTCGATTGCCTGTTTGCTAATGATTGGTTTTGGCATGTTTATGTCGACCTTGCATCTTGGTAAACCGCTACGTTTCTACCGTGGATTTAATAATCTGAGATATTCGCCTGTGTCACGTGAAGGGTTAGGAATTGCCCTTTTTATGGCTTTCTTAAGTTTGCATATTTTGTTCTGTTTACCTGATAACTCGTTTTTTGCAGAGCGTTGGACGAATCTGTTTACTACTTCATTAGCGTCCTTGATCAGTGCGGAACAAGCCAATCGACTTGCTAATATCTTTGCTTTGTTAACAATATCCGCAGGAATCATAGGTCTCTATTATATGAATCGTTGTTATCGAATTAAGGCCCGTCCATTTTGGGATCATTGGCAAGTTGCGAGTTCATTTTTTGGTAATATGTTTTCACTAGGAGCTGTCGTTGCGGGATCAGTATCGGTTTTTACCCTGGCACTTAGTGGATTGGATTATCGAGAGTCATTAGCCTTTTACGGTTATTTATTTATTCTGGGAGTTTGTGTAGAAGTGGTTGGATTGTTAGCTCACTCAAAAGACATGAATAAAGCCGAGCATGAAGGCGCAGCCTCTCATTATATTCAGTTGACTACTTTTGGAAAAAGTTACCTGTTTCGAAATGCTATTTTATTGATCGCTTTAGTGGGTGGAAGTATTTTGACGTTAAGTCAGTCAGATGGTTTAGTCGCAGTCCTTGGATGGAGTTTGACAGGTTTTGCTTTGCTATTCTCCAGCATTATCTCTAGAGCACTATTTTACGTCTTAGTCATTCCCACGACAATGCCAGGTGCTTTTTTCTGGAAGAATAAAGGGTTTGAACAACATGCCAAAGATATTGGACTTGCGAATATGCCGCAGGTTGGTGTTATTCCAGATGCGCACTAATTGGATATGAAAGAACAGACCATGAAAAACAATCTAAACATATTATCGGACGTGATTTCCAAAACTATCGTTTTAGGATTGAGTTATTTTGATATTAACGACCAGCTGTTAAAACAAACGAAGCTGATGGGAAGGGTCATAGAAGCAACCGAAAAGAACGGAATTACCATTTTGCTGCCCGATAAAACAAGTCATTTCATTATTCCGACGGATTTAAGCGCATGGTTTATAGCACCATCTGGTCGATATTATGACAAAGTCTTTGCTATCGATCTGGAAGACCCAGATTATCTAATTACCTGGGATATATATCAAAAACAAAGTTCTGTTGATGATAAGCAGCATCAATGGTGGGATTGGATCCCCCGAACCTCGTCTCCGAAAGTGAATGCACCGTCATCAAGTTCTTGACAATATTAATCTAATAATGGTTTTGTTATGATGGACATCTTTATTTTCGACTTAAGATAATTCGTCTATGAAAGTACTTTGTTTTGGTGACAGCGTGACCTTTGGTGAAATCGATACCGAAAGTAGTGGTTGGGTTGACCAATTAAAACAGGATTATATTACCCTTCAAGCTAGCTCAACCAGACAAGATATTTCGATTTACAATCTAGGTATCGGTGGAGAAACGACCGACGGATTGTGTGTTCGTTTTGAAGTTGAATTTAATGCGCGATTCAAAAAAGGACTAGACACACTCGTTATGTTTGCCTACGGGGCGAATGATATTGTCATTCACAAAGATAAGAATATTGTGCCAATCACCTATTTCATAAAAAATCTAACGCGGTGCATTCAGGCTGCTCAGTTAAATAGTGCTAACGTGTTTCTTCTGGGTTTAACCCCTATAAGTCATTCAATTGACGGGGTAGTCAATCAGCATGATAAACTTCGCCATAGCAAAGATATAAAAGATTACAATTCTGCGTTAAAGGATTTGGCAAAAGAAACCAAAAGCATTTATTTAGACACTTATGGAGAATTTATTTTACACGATAGTAATGAACTCTTGTCCAGTGATGGTTTACATCCCAATGCTGCGGGACATAAGGTGATTTATCAAATGGCTAAACAAGAGTTGGAAAATCTATTGACCAAAGGTGGTTATTGAGATCTATACCCGTTCTACCTCAAGATGCAGGTTTCAGCAAGGCTAGAAACTGCCATATTTGAGGCATGGAATTTTTCGGCTAGTCATTTATGTCCAAGGATGGACTGTATGCAGGAAATGCAAGGAGCAATTTCCTGTCTAGCTAGAAATTTCATAACAAAGAAGATGGTTGTTTATAGCCTCGCCTAAGAGCGCCTACTTTTGGTGCCCTACGGGTGCTCA
>CAZOBX010000138.1:0-15185 GCA_964578045.1 uncultured Kangiella sp.
TGTTGAGCTGGAAACAACTATCTAAAAGGCAATGTGTCTTTCGGCGGACGTTTACATTCTAACTATCACTTTTCGAGCTAAAAACTAATTAATTAGTTGATAAAACCTATTTCACTCGCTATAGTAGTTAAAACTAATTAATTAGTAGGTAACTAAAATGGCACGTAAAAAGTCCTCTCACCTCACCGACAGTGAGCAAAGCATTATGGAAATCCTTTGGAAGCAAGGTGAAGCCTCGGTTCGAGAAATCGCAGATATCCTTTCAGAGGGTAAGCCAACCGCCTATACCACCGTTCAAACCATGTGCAAAATTCTGGCTGATAAAGGTTATGCCGACTTTCATAAACAAGGCAAAGCCTTTATTTATACCGCTAAAATGACTGAAAAAGAAGCTCGACAGGGCGCACTAACCAGCATGTTAAATCGCTTTTTCGGCGGTTCACCGGAAGTCTTGGCGCAACACCTGATGCAAGAAACCGATATCGAACTGAAAGATTTAGAAGCCTTGCAAAATCAAATCGACCAAGCGAAAGATTAATTCCGGTATTTTCTTATGATGACTGAATTTACTTTATTTACCACATTAGCACTGCACCACTTGATCATCGGTTGTGCGCTCACTATGTGTTTGAGTTTGGCTAATCGTCTGCTGAAAACCAGCGCAGAAATGCGCAGCTGGATTTGGATGACTGCCTTTTTGGCAGCTACTTTGATCCCCTTTTCGCTTTTTGTTCCTGATGTAAAAATACCGATTGAAGTCAGCTATCAAATAACTGATGCGCAAACACTTTCGACATCTGAGTCTGCAGCCAACTTATTAACTGGGATCGAAGGCATGAATGATGATTGGCACGTGCCGTCGGAGTTTGTATTTATGTTGCAGGGATTTTTGGGCATTTTTATGCTTATCTGGTTAGTCGGCAGTCTTTGGCGAGGACTGAGTGTGTTGAGGTCGTTTATTCATACCCGACAACTGATTGCGTTAAGCCAACCTTTGACACTTACTATCCCTAACAGTGAGCAATCGACCGTTAATGTACTCACTTCCGAGTTGATATCTTCGCCGTTGGTCACCGGACTGTTTTCAGCAAAAATTATAGTGCCAGAAAATATTATTAACAACCTAAGCCCTGATCAACTGGCACCCATTTTATTACACGAACAAGCCCATATTGAGCGTAAAGATATCTGGTTTGGATTGCTGCAGGAATTGATCGCGATTATTTTTTGGTGGAGTCCGGTGATTAGAATATTAAATCGAAAAATTCACATCGATCGCGAATTGGCTTGTGATTTACGTGCCGCGAAAAAACTGCGCAACGGAAAACAGTATGCCCAATCATTGATCGATTGCGCCAAATTAATGATCTCCCAGCATCGTAGTATTTTAGCTATGGGGCTGTTTAGTCAGAAAAAAGAATTATCACATCGAATCAACGAAGTACTCAGGAGTAGAACAATGAAATCACCCAGTTTAACCCTTATCGCGTGCGTTTGTCTTAGTTTGACCGCAGTGACCATTAAGGCCGCTCAGAATTTCGCGCCAAAAATCAGTCTTGACGAAGTTCAGTCCGACTCAAGACATTATTCCATATTGTCGCAAAGGGTGGGAGAAAAATTAATCCGAGCGGTTGATGATAATGACCTTGAAAGCATTCGTCAGATGTTAGCTGACGGTGTCGATATCAATACGCCTGCGATTGGCGATGGAACCGCGCTGATCATCGCGGTTAAAAAGGACAATCAAACCATGGTACAGGCGCTGCTTGATCTTGGCGCCGATGTTAACCAATCCTCTCGAGGCGATGGTAATCCACTTATTACCGCGGCAATGACTAATAATCTGGCGCTTGCACAACTACTGATCGGGCACGGTGCGGATGTCAATCAAATTGTGCCGAGAGACGAAACACCATTGATTAACGCAACCAGAGACGGCTATTTAGAAATGAGTCAACTACTGGTTGAAAACGGCGCTGATGTCAATCTTGCGGTGCAAACGGGCTGGTTTGATAACTATCAGATACGGTCGCCTTTAAACATGGCCAGGACTCAAGAAATCACTGATTTCCTCATCGAAAGCGGCGCCATTAATTAACCACTAATTGGTTAACTAATTCCAAACTAACCCTGTAAATTTAAGCCTGAAGAACTTCGGGCTAGCCAAACTCACCTATAGGAAAGTGACATGTTTTTAATAACTCGTTCAATCCAAATAAAAAGGAGTCGATTGTGATTTTTAATACTCCGATATTCTTTTGGTTCTTTTGCATTTTTATCTTGTTCTATGGATTCGTATTTATCAAACAAACACCACGGGTTTACCTGATTCTGGTGGGTAGTCTGGTATTTTATGGTGCCTGGAATTACAGCTTTATTCCGCTTTTGGTCGGTAGCAGCATCGCCGACTATTTTATCGCCCAGGCCATTGGAAACGCCAGTAATCAACAAATCAAAAAGCGATGGCTAATATTATCGTTAGTCATTAATCTGGGAATATTGGCGATATTTAAATACGCCGATTTTGCGCTCAACTCGGTAGCCGAGTTGTTGGCTGCTTTTGGCTATCAAGCATCTCTGCCGACACTTTCCTGGGTACTACCCGTAGGGATTTCTTTTTATACTTTTCAAAGTTTAAGTTACACCATCGATGTCTATCGAGGTGATATGAAACCCCGTAAAGGTTTACTTGAGTTTGTGGCAGCTTTGTCTTTTTTTCCTCAGCTGGTTGCCGGACCGATTCTTAGAGCTAAACAGATTCTGCCGCAAATGCACGCAATCGCGTTACCTGAATGGGACGCGGTTAAACACGGATTTTTACTGATTACCGTGGGTTTGATCAAAAAAACCGGCGCCGATCTATTAGCCATTCCGGCACAAAAAGCCTTTGAGGCACAAGAGGCAATTAGTACCTTAGAATTATGGACTGGAGTGCTGGCATTCGCCGGCCAGATTTACGGGGATTTTTCCGGTTATACCGATATGGCAATTGGCTTGGCGCTGTTATTAGGTTTTTCCATTCCACTGAACTTTAGGGTGCCGTATTTTGCACTGTCGCCGGTGGATTTTTGGAGACGATGGCATATTTCGCTTTCCAGTTGGTTGAGAGACTATCTGTACATTTCTTTAGGCGGCAATCGAAATGGTCATCGTACTCGTAATGTATTTTTAACCATGTTACTCGGCGGTTTGTGGCACGGTGCGGCTTGGACTTTTATTGCATGGGGGGCGTTCCATGGTGCGATTATTACCGCTACTCATTATTTAGCAAACTTGAAAATATTTAGTGGCTTGAATTCGACTAACTCTCGAATCATCAACTTGATTAAATGGGCAGTTACTTTTTATCTGGTGTTGATCGGTTGGGTATTATTTAGAGCGGCCGATATTGGTACGGCATTTGATATGCTTATAAGCTTGCATACGATTGGCTCCACTACCGAGTCAGCTATTCACGCCATCAGTATTTTCGCCATGACCTCAATCTGGGTGTTATTGGTTCACATAATGGATTTTTATGTGATAAAAGGCGCCAACAAGCTTGAGAACAAACCCTGGTTATTTTGGTTTCTGCTGGTCTTAGGGCAGGTTATTTGTCTACTGATAGGAGAGCCAAGTAGTGAATTTATCTACTTCCAATTTTAACCTTCCGCTAAACCGGAGCGAGGGAAATAATACTATGACTTCGAGAAAAACATTTTTGAAAATCACATTAGCCATCACATTAGGTATGGGCTTGTCGATTGTCATCTTACGTGGATTTCTGGAACTAAATGAAGCCAACAAAGAAGGCATTCTAGGACGGGTGATACAAGCACAAAACGCGCTGCCAAAGATGGTAAAAGAGCCGCAGGATCTTGTGATGTTTTTTGGCTCGTCGATGACCCGAGCGGGTTTTTCAGCGAGAGTATTTGACCGGAATATCAATGCCATGGGCAACAATATTAAATCCTTTAATTATGGTTTTGGCGGTCTTAACCCTTATTTCCAGGACTTTTTGTCTCGCCGAATCGCTGAGAGTTTTATCGATGACGACAGACGATTAAAACTGGCACTAATTGAATTTAATCCCTTTCAAACGACTCAGACCCGTTGGAATAGGGCAAAATTTACCGTCGATTCTTTTTTAACCATGTTGGCAACCGATAAAGAATTATTTGATATTGCCAAAAGCGATGTTACTCGAGGTGTTCGATTATTTAATATCAAATACCTTCGAAATGATATTTCAGCCGAGATGATCACAAGTTTTTACGGTCAAGAGATGTTTCCTTCAAAGAGAACGGAAGTATTTGAAGATGATGAAGAGACGGTCGCCGCCGCACGAGAAATTGGCGCTGAACTAAGCGAATTGTTCGAAAAAGAATATCCGGATTTTCAGGGGGAAGAATGGTATTACCCCTGGCAGGGGGCAGGGACCATTCCAGAAGAAAGATCCGAACATACTTTACAGTTATTCCAAGATTATTACAAAGTCACCCAAACAGAGGCGGCAATGAAAAATGACCGCCTTAGTCGAATTCGAACAGCCGATATTGAAGAAATGCATTTTGAACCTTTGTTGATTGAAAGTTTTATTCGAATCGTGAAAAACTTTCAACGATTTTCTGATAAAGTTGAAGTGGTTATGTTACCCCGAAATACCCGTTGGATACATTATTCGGATGAAGGTAAGTTGCGTTTGGCTGATACCATTAAACAAATCGAACTGGCGACCGGTATCACAATTGTTAGTCATCAAGAGCTTGAAGAAGTAAACCCGGATATGTTTCTTGATTCAACGCATCTGGCAAGGTATACCGGTGATATTGCCTACACTGATTTTTTGGTTAAGCAATATGCCAAGGATTTGAAATAATCGATTCTTGTACTCCGACACAGGGATTTTGACTAGTTCAGCGAGCCGCAAAGCCTGTTCTGTATTTTACTCCAAATAGCTGCAGCATGGGTTCAGATTGACTGGCATACACCTGCTAGCTAATGGACCACCGAACGAGCCTATAATGCCCGTTGGATGCCCAATAACTGTCGTTTAAGCGCTAAATTGGTGTTAGTTTATTCAAACTATGTTGTTAATGGGTTAGGTCGGTCAGACCCGAGCGAACGACATGGATCGGGCTGACTAACTGAAGGAGATAACGTCAACAGCTGTAAATTGTAATTGTTCTGTTTTCAAGCGGCCAATAGTTGTTTATCCCGTCGGTAGTTTTATGCTTTCTTGTGTTTTTTAACAGAACTGCGACGCCAATCGAACATAGCAACCATATCGTCGTAGCCTTGGGCCCAATCTCTAAATTGCTGAGGAGTAATTCCGGCTAGCTGGGTTTTCGTTATTCTGTTATCTCGCTCAATCGCTGCCATATGCCGGCCGAGTCGGTAATAATAATCATCATTGTTACTATCCATTCTTGCCTCCCTGCGTGCACAGACATAAAGCTCGCATTGTGCAGTGTTTTATAAATGATTTTAGTCAATAAAATACTTAAAAGGGCCGCCCCGTGAGTATAGGAGGAGAATTGAACAAAAACCAATAAATATTACTATTTCCACAATCCAACCTTAGCAAGTGCTACGGCATCGATTTTGCCAATTGAGTCAAGCCCCTTGCGACTCGCTTTCTCGCGGTATCGCTTGAAGGTAATTCCAGTTCTATCGCAATTTCTTCATAGCTTAAATCAAACTCAATACGAAGAATGATGGCTTCACGCAATTTTTCGCTCAATTCAGATAATGCAACTTCATAGGCGTCTAAAGTTTGAATGCCAATGACTGATGCTACTACGCTATCTTCTGCGACGAAAGAGACCTCAGCTGCATTGGTAGTTTGTATTTTATTAGCATATTTTCGAATTTCATCACGCATTGCGTTCAACATAATCGTCCGTAAATAGGCAAAAAAAGCACCACTTTTTCGATATTTGAATTTTTCTAATTTATTTAATGTACGCATTAATGTGACTTGCACAAGATCTTCTGTATCAGCGATGTCGCGACAATTTGCAGGTAAACGCCCCCGAGCAAAATGGTTCAGCATTGGTAAACAGCGTCGATAAAGTTCATCACGATACTGCTTTTTTCCGTCGCGAATCATTGATAATAAAGCTGTAGTTGATTGCATGGAATCTTCGATTGTATTCTTTTCCTTTTGTTTGCTTAATTTATTCAAATGCTCAAAGCAATTCACTGAAAATGTACGATAACCCTGATTGCTAATCAAGATAATCTAAATAGAAGGCTTGCGGACTGTTAAATATGTTCGGTTTTGCGATATTAGTACGTTTACTAAGTAAACCATTGTCTTCGAGTCACGCCTTGCACTCACTTGTTGACTGAATTCTGAACTAGTCAAAATTCCTGTGTCGAGGTACTAGCATTATGTTCATCGTTAAGAACTCCTTCCGTTTAATCTTTACCGAGTATAACGCAAAAACACACGTATCGTGAACTCGGCAGTTGACAGAAGTAAATGGAATAGGCATTGTTTCTAAGTAGTAGAGGGTAAAAGTAGCTTGCAATCACATCATAAGCAGAAACACACTTAACTATATTTGATATTATGAATGAAAATCAAAAGTACCAGGCTCTGATAGCTCGCGTAGCAGATGGCATCGTTAATATTGATGACGATTTGTCTTATCTGCAGGATCAACAATTCACCGATAACCTCAAAACTTTATCAGCATTAAAAGCTGCCTTCAGTGACGCAAATAAACAGGTTCCAAATAATAACGATAGCAAAATTCCTCAGAGGTGGGGCCATTTAAAAATTAATAGTCAAATTGGTCAAGGTTCTTTTGGCACTGTGTATAGCGCTTTTGATACGGTTCTGCAGCGCGAAGTCGCGCTAAAACTACGAAGAATTAGCCGCCAGGATATGTCGGCGAATAACTATATTCTAGAAGCGAGACGATTGGCGAGAGTCATCCATCCTAATGTGTTATCTATTCATGGAGCTGATATTCATGATAATCGAGTCGGTTTATGGTCGGATCTTGTCGATGGCGAAACTTTGCAAACTAAGCTGAATCGATCCGACGTGTTCTCCACCGATGAAATCATCGGAATTGCTGAGCAATTAGTTAATGCCCTGAACGCAATCCACGAACAAGATTTGGTTCACGGTGACGTCAAAGCTGAAAACGTGATGTTATCTAAGTCACGACTTATTCTGATGGATTTTGGAGCCGCGCAACGAATGGGAAGACCGGCGACTTTTGGTTCTCCCTTATCGATGGCACCGGAGCAAATAGAGGGCAGTGCAGTATCCGAGGCAACGGATATATATTCCTTGGGTGCGTTACTGTATAGCATGTGTACAAAACAATCTTTATCAATGACGGAGAATGGGGCAGACAAATTGGAATCGTCATTGGATAAGCGATTATTAAAGAAAAAATCAGGTAAAACTTTAGCAAAACTGATTACATCAATGTTGTACTTTGAACCTAAACTACGGCCAAATACTAAGACTATCATACAGGTTTTAACAGACATAAAAACTCAGCCTGTACGCCGTTTAAAAGCTGGCGCGGTGACGACGGTCATAGTCAGTCTTATAACCGCCCTTTTAATCAGTATGTTCGCAACCAAACGCGCGGAAAAAGAATTTAGAAGTTCTGAGGCGGTTAAAAATCTGGTCATAAAAAGTATGGATACATTAAGACCGCAAAATAATTTCGGCCCGCATGTCATTGCCAAAATGTATAAAAACATGGCCAAACAAGCTCGAACTGAACTAGCTGATTTTCCTGGTGCCCAGGCAGGTCTGTTGGTAACTATCGGAACAACCCTATTTGACATTGGAAGTCAAAACGAGGGCATCGCCCTGGTTGAGGAAGGTTTACTTTTGAAACTCCAAACGACTCCAGTTTACCCAATGGAACTCGCATCAATTTATAGCATCCTTTCAAAGTTTAGAAGAGACTTGGAAGACTACGAGAACGCCGAATCTGCGCTCAATAAAGCTTTTTACTATACCTCTCAGATCGAAAACAAAGATAGTGTCGAGGCGCAAAAACACATTATACGGCTTTATACAACTAAGGCTAACCTTAAAGGTCGGCTCGGAGACTGGCATGGCAGATTAAAACTTAATATGCAATTATTGGAGTTACGCAAAAAGCTGGTTGGTGATGATGACCCATGGTTGGCCATTGACCATTATCATATTGGCCAATCTTTATTGTTTCTTAATCGTTTCGCCGAAGCTTTAGCGGCTTTTAAACAAGCAGAAGACTATCTTAGCAAAGAAGGCGATCGTGAATCGACTCGTTTTTTACATGTTAAAACTGGCATAATGGACTCTTATATTCATTTGGGTAAATCAAAGGATGCCAGGCGATTACTTAAATTCCTGCGTCAACGTTATCCATTATTATTGGCTGAAGGTCATCATGTTTTTACTACTTTAGACGTTCATGAGTCTCGCATCATCGCGTTGGAAGGCGATTTGATTGAGGCATCCACTAAACTACGGCAACTTTTGGAGAAAGACTCCGTACCCTTTGCTAATGCCTATCGAATCAAGCTTATATTAATCAAAAATTCAATCGCGCTAAATCAGTGGCAACAAGTCCATGTTTATCTTAATGATGTCCTTAAGAAACCACATAAGCCTTATACACCTCTTTTTCCCTATCTGGCAGCAGCGAGTAGTTATGTCCGCTATCAAATTGAAAAAACGCCGATCGAAAACACAGCTACGTCACCTATGGCGGAGCTAGAATCTGCAATGTCGATTATGAGAAAACAAGGCTACGATAATTTAGAAGAATATAAGAATCTGCAAACATGGAAAGAAAAATTGCTCGTATCGATTAAAGAAAATAAACAATAGATATTCGTTAATAAATAACATCTGCAATCAATAATCACAAACTCCGCGGAAACTAGGTCAATTTTAGTTGACCTCTTGTCTTTCGAACGTTTCATCAATTATTTTCAAAAAATGTCCGTTTTTAACCGAGCATACGTTCTATATAAGGAAGGTGCAAAGAAATGGGGATCCCGGTCAATGATGCGTTTTGACAGTAGGACCAAATAACCTTCATGTTGTAGATGGTTATACCATCACGCCAGTTTAGGTGTTAGGTGCAAACGATAACTGATTCAAGCTACCCTCATTAAAGGAATGAATGTTCAGATGAAAACACTACAAGCGTTATTTATTTTATTTATCTGGGCGGGTCTATCCCCATCCGTAATATCTGCACAACCGGACAACGAAGATGTCTCAATCAAATCACCCGCGCAACAGCGCCTCTACGATAAACTAAAACAGCGTGCCGAAACGAAGGGGAGCACCCGCGTTATCATTGAATTAAACGTGGCATTTCCCTCCGGTCAGGCATTGCGCAAAAGTTCTGAGTCTGTGCGTGCCCAACTCAGACAGCAGATAAAATTGTCCGGTGAACGTGTGTTACAACGCATCCGACCAGTACGCAATGGTCGGGTTAAACAGTATCAGCACGTGCCTTATCTCTCAATGGCGGTTGATGCGGCGACTCTGGAGCAAATGCAATCCGATCCCGATATCAAGGCGGTGCATGAGGATACACTAAGTACCGCTTCGATCGGAGAGAGTACGCTGTTGGTTGGGGCAACGACGTCCTGTAGCAACGGTTTTTGTGGAGCGGGGCAAACGGTTGCTATCCTGGATTCAGGTATCGAATCGGATCATTTTTTTGTAAGCGGGAGAATTACCCATCAGGCCTGTTTTTCAACCATTGATGAGGACGGAGATGCATCGAGTTTATGCCCCAATGATTTGGAAGTGCAGATTGGTACTGATTTCGATCCCAACGCCGCTGAGGCATGCAGTTTTACGGGTTGTGATCATGGAACTCATGTCGCTGGTATTGCAGCAGGCGATGGTGTACCGGCGGGTGAAAGTTTTTCCGGTGTCGCACCGGACTCGAGTATCATTGCCATTCAGATTTTTTCTCGCATCGACGATTCTGTTGCATGTGATGGTGATACTCCCTGTCTGTCTGGCTATCAATCTGACCTGATGGCTGCGCTGGAGCATGTTTTTGATCAACGAGATAATTTTAATATCGCTGCGGTTAATATGAGCTTTGGTGGCGGGGAGTTTACCAGTATATGTGATGTTGACGAGGATAGTATTCTCGATCCCGTGATAATATTAGTGGACTTTTTGGCCACCGTGGATATTGCGGTGATCGCCTCAGCGGGGAATGACGGATATCCTGATGCATTAGGTTCCCCGGCTTGTTTATCCAATGTCATAAGTGTTGGTTCAAGCACTAAATCTGATACGATCTCTTCGTTTTCAAACAGTGCCAGCATGCTTGATTTATTAGCGCCGGGTGAAGGGATTAATTCTTCAGTTTTTGCAGGTGATTTTGGTATTAAAGATGGTACCTCGATGGCCGCACCCCATGTGGTCGGTGCGTTTGCGGTAATACGCTCACATCTGCCTGATGCCTCAATCAGCGAAATACTCAATGCTCTAAAAAGTACTGGCCTGCCTGTATTAGATGAGCGTAATGGTCTTATTAAACCGCGTATTCAAATCGATGCCGCAATTAATTTTCTCGACCCATCTCTCGACCCAATTCTCGATGCAACGGCACGTGTTAGTGTTAACAGTAACGGGGACCAAGCGGATAACGAGGTCGAACCGTTAGCGGGTAGTTTTGAACAGGCTATTTCAGCGGATGGTCGTATTGTGGCTTTTGGTAGCAACGCCAACAACCTGGTGGCGGAGGATAACAATGGTGATTACGATATTTTCGTTCATGACCGCGAAACCGGTGAGACCAGCCGCGTCAGTGTTGCTAGCGATGGGACAGAAGGAAACCAAGGTAGTCGGTCTAACTTTTTTCCCATCGTTGCACTGTCGGCGGATGGTCTTTTGGTGGCTTTTACCAGTGATGCCAGCAACCTGGTGGCGGACGATACCAATGGCAGGGAAGACGTCTTTGTGCATGATCGTTTGAGCGGCGAGACCAGCCGCGTCAGTGTCGCCAGTGATGGGACAGAGGGTTTGCAAACAAGCGAGGGTGCCACAATCTCGGCGGATGGTCGTTTTGTGGTTTTTACCAGTTATGCCAGCAACCTGGTGGCAAACGATACCAATGGTACGGACGACGTCTTTGTGCACGATCGTTCGAGCGGCGAGACCAGCCGCGTCAGTATCGCTAGCGACGGGACAGAGGGAAATAGCACAAGCAGGGCCGACGCTATCTCGGCCGATGGTCGTTTTGTGACCTTTACTAGCGGCGCCAGCAACCTGCTGTTAAATGGGGAAGATAGCAACGACGTTGACGATGTCTTCATACATGATCGCCAGACGGCTCAAACCACCCGTGTCAGTGTCGGTAGTCTTGGAACAGAGGGAGGCCATCGAAGTGGACGATCCGCTGTCTCGGATGAGGGTCGTTTTGTAGCCTTTCAGAGTGAAGCCAGAAATCTGATAACGGAAGCTACGTTTGGCTCCGAGATTTTCCTACATGATCGCGACACCGGGAGGACCTCGCTTGTCAGTGCCTATGTATTTGAGTTTGGTTCATCTGATCGTGGTGGAGCTGATGATAGCTCTTACCCCTCTATTTCGGCCAACGGGCGTTTTGTGGCCTTTTATAGCGCGGCTCATAATCTGGTTGGAGTCGATGTCAACAACGACCCTGATATCTTTGTACATGATAGCCAGACCGGTGTGATTAAGCTGGTTAGTGTTGTCAATATTACCGGGGCACAGGGGAATGGTAGCACGTCTTCCACTACACCTGCCATCTCCGCCGATGGCCGTTATATTGCTTATGGGAACTGGTCTGATAATCTGGTGGACGGAGATACCAACAATCAGCAAGACGTCTTTGTCTTTACCAATGCAAGCGTTGCCGAAATTAATCTCGATATCGATAACGATGGTATGCCGGATGATTGGGAAATTAGCAATGGGTTTAATCGTTTGGATCCCAGTGATGCAGCAGAAGATGCCGATAATGATGGGTTCACTAATCTGGAAGAATATTTAGCCGGTACCGACCCGAATGACCCAAACGATCCTGGTGTGGTGGATACCGAAGCGCCAGTTGTCACGCCGCCCGCTGATGTGACGGTAGAAGCAACCGGTTTTACCACGCCAGTGGATCTGGGCGTGGCCGGCGTATCAGATAATGTGGACTGGGCAATCACCGCAGCAGCGGATAATACCGGTCCGTTTACGGTTGGTACACACCCCATTACCTGGACAGCCACCGACGCTGCCGGTAATGTTGGCACCGCGATGCAAACCGTGACGGTCACCGACACCACCGCCCCCATCGTTACGCCGCCCGCTGATGTGACAGTGGAAGCAACCGGTGTTACCACGCCGGTGGACTTGGGCGTGGCCAGCGCAACAGATCTTGTGGACGGGACAATCACCGCAACAGCGGATTATACCGGTCCGTTTACGGTCGGTACACACACTATCATCTGGACAGCAAACGACGCCGTCGGCAATGTCGGCACCGCGATGCAAACCGTCACCGTACAAGAGCCAATATCTACATCCGTTAACATCAATGTAGCCGTCACCGATAGCTGCAGTGATCAAACCTTAGCAGCGGGGTCTGGCGAAGTGATGGTGTTGTGTTTTCAGTTGACAGCCGACCAGTCGGGCGCAGTGTTAGAGCAAATAACCCTCGGTGCTTCGGGCGATGTTGATGATCAACAAGTGATAGGATTGGTGGAACTGATCTGTGATGAAAATGATAATGGGGTAGTGGATGACGGTGAAGTGTGTGGCACCGGTACTTATAGTGGCGACAACGGCACCTTAATGCTGTCACTAACCAGCCCATTGACACTAGCGATGGGAGACACGTATTTTCTCGTACGTGTCAGCTATAACTTTTAATTGATGATGGGGAGGGCATCTGAGGTGCTTGTGATACCCCTTCAGCCGTATTTAAATACCAGTGAGAAAGTGATGAAAAAGACAATCAATCCATTCAGCCTGAGCGCTGTATTATTAATCAGTATTTCAATGTTCGCGTGTGGGGGCGGAGGAAGTAGCAGTGACGATGGTGGGACAGATCCACCACCTCCTCCTCAAGCACAAATTTTTCAAACGCAGTTAATGGCCTTAACCTTTAACGAGGGTGTTGAGGTGGTGGTGGACACAAATGACCTTCCCCTGTCCGGTCCGACTATCACCTTTGAACAATGAGGCTGCGTTAGCACTGGTTTTTTACCCCTTACCGCTTCAGCATTGGTTCAGATTAATTGATATAAACTGGCATTAACAGTTAAAACATTGCCGGAGAAAATCCATGAAAAAGCCATTGATATTCAGTTTATTATTCAGCTTGGTTGCCGCTTTCAGTGTTACCAGTGACGCATCTGATAATCGTCATCAACGCACTAAAGTTGAACGACATCACACCAGTTCACAACCGATGAATTCCCGAAAACATACAGACCGAAAGGCACATCATAGTAATAAAAGACATGATTATAGAGGCCATACGAGCTCTCACAGTCAATATCGATCTCACCAAAAAGGGCATCATTATTCAGGCCATAGCAACCGCCACCATTATTCAGGCCATCACAATACTCGCCATCATGTCAGTCATCATTATTCATCATCACACAATGACTACTACGGTCGATATTATGGATACTATGATCGTCATGGCAATTACCGTGCTTACGATTATGGCTATTATGACAATCGGGGCCATTACCACGCACATTTCCATAACTCACATTGTGGACATTTAGAAACCCCGATACTTGGGGCCGTGGTTGCGGGAGTACTCATCGCTAGTATTTTTCACTAATCGAACTGCTGCTGTTCTACATAGGGAGTTTTCCATCCTGGCAAAACTGGGTAAGGCTAAACTCCTCTATTGTTTTGCTTTCCGCATTGTGAAAAACGACTCGTTGAGATTGGGTTAAACATTGCCAATGCTCAACTTCCTTAGGTTGAACTGATTTAATTGCCGAGTGAACAAAGGCAGCGCCGTTTATCGCATCGGGCAGTCTGGCCGAATAAAAACTAAAGAGTTCTACACCGGCCGCTCGCATGTCTTTTCCGAGTTGTTGTGAAATAACAAAACTATCTGGTGCGCTAATTTCCTTTTTATAATCAGAAAAAGGCGGGTGAGTTAACTGGATAGATTTTTCTGAATGGGCGGAGATATAAAACACAGAATGGTTTGATTGAAGATTATGTTTGGTCAAGGCGTTTGCATTTTCAACATCGGCTAAAAACAGGAACCGATAAAATGCCACTTCGGCTAACACCGTCTGTTTTTTTGTTGCGCCATAAAACAAGCTGTGCTCCCAGGGAGCGCCGAAACGCGAGCCATGACGGAGTGGTGGGTAACGAAATGGTGTTTTGATCAAGTAATGTCGTTGGCTCAGTTCATCGGCTTGAACCGGTTTACTTTGCTCCAAAAGATCTTCAAGAATACTTTGTTCGTAAGAATTTGCGGTGATAAGCGTGGTGGCTATTTCTTCCTGGTTTTCCACCATTCGGTATAACTTCATATTAAGAGAGGTGATGTAGTTTTGGCCACCGAGTGAGCGCCAAAGCGACACTAAATTTTGCCCCGCATTGCATCAACATATTGAACCGTTGAGGTGAGCCCCATGACGGACTGGATCTGAGTGAGCGGCTGTCCTTGTAGCGCCAGATTATTTTGTCTAAGCCATTCTTTAATGGCCAATTGATTTCCCCCCAAAATAGCAAACAAACCGCGGTAAACACGGATCAGCAGTAACGCCAGCTCGCCGGTTTTACTGTATGGGTCGATGCTTGGATTTTTTTTCAGGCGGGAAATCGAGGTTCGATCTCTGCCGAGTACTTTGCCGAGAGCTTCAGCAGATAGGCCGAAAAAATCAGCCGTTTCCAGCACTGCTTTGCCAAGAACACCGGCGGGATCAGCTTGAATTTTATGACTGGCATTCATTTTAGAAGGACTCAAATTGATGTGTATGCATCAATATAGCATAAAATGAAGCATTTGCAACGATATTTATTCGTGACTCAATGGATTTATTTAACCTGAACTCGGGATAAGAATAGCCATCACACTTTTATAATTTTCAGCATCATGTATTAAATAACAATAGGTTAAGTAAAATCTAATGCTGAAATTTGGACCAATACGACTAATTTAGTGTCTATCAAGGCGAGCTTGCGCAGTAATAGCGAGCTATTGGAA
>CAZOBX010000139.1:0-15102 GCA_964578045.1 uncultured Kangiella sp.
AACTTGATAAGTCGGTTTATAACAACTTAAAAGTTGTGCTGACATATATTCGGGCAGCGGAAGTTTTTTTATGGTGCCTGGATTTGCGTTGCACTCTGAATTACAAATTTATCAGGATATCGGTGTATCGCCTTATGAGGTGATAAAAACGGCGACAAAAAATGCGGCTGAAGCAATGAGAAAACCTGGAGAATTCGGTGAAATTTCCGTTGGAGCACGGGCGGACTTAATACTGCTTCGCAAAAATCCTTTCGAGGATATTGCGAATTTAAAATCACTTGATACGGTAATTGCTCATGGAATAATTCTCGAACAAGATGATCTCAATCGTATTGTTAACGGTATTAAAAATATTTATTCCCAGACAGAAATCGGCATGCAACGAGAGTCAGTTTCTGTTGATGAACTGAAAGAAACGCTGACCGCATTAAAAAAATTAGCGGCGCAGGGTTATATCATTCCAGATTATTTCCTCAATGAAGTTACAGAGGCTTATGAAAAACTGGGATGGTCTGATCAAGCTGTTAGGGTAAAGTCGCTGTACAGTCATTAAGTGATCCCTAATAGTTTGAGGTGAAAAACGAGCGGTAAAATGTGACTCTACTATTTTATCGTATCACCGCTTATCAACATGATGTCGCCGTGGCTTTTATCCACTTTGGTGTAGAGTAGCCACTCGTTGTCGGCCGATAGGCTAAAGCTGGGACCAATGGTACTCCGGGTAATTTCTGCTATTGGTTTTGTTTGGTGGCTGTTGAAATCATAAAATGTCAGTGTTGGATTAGTCTTTGTGGTCTTTTTTACGTAGTAGATACCCGTTTGGCTGACCAACCATTTTCCGATGTCGAGATAGGGATCCAAATCGTTGACAGTTAACGTTTCAGCCCCTCCTGCAACTGGCATATGCCAAATCCCACTTATTCCCGGTTTGCTGAAATAAATCGATTGCCCGTCAACAGACGTTAGTGCCATTATTCCGCTAGTGGTGGTGATCTGTTTAATGTCGTCGTCATTCAAAGCTGTTCGCCATATCTGCCATGTGCCACTTCTATCGGATCCAAAAAACAGTTCAGTACCATCACTGGACCAACTTGGCATAACATCATTGGATAAGCTATTAGTAATACGACGAGACAATTGTGCACCGATATCAAAGATATAAAGGTCCGCATACCCCATATCTCCGGTTCTTGCCTCAAATACAAGAGAGCGTCCTGATGGAGACCAGCGTGGCGTACCCACATAAGCGCCGTCAAATTTTGTTAATTGCGTCGGATGGCTGCCATCTTCGTTTGCAAGCCAAATTTCGAAGTTGCCGGAACGCGTTGAAACAAATGCGATTTTAGTTGCATCAGGTGAATAGCTGGGGTGTAAATCCCATAGGGTTGACGCGATTAACTTAGTCGGTTTAGGGGCGGCAGAATTGGTTTGTGTCAAAGATTTTCGCCATATGTTGGTGTCGTAGAACCAGTCCTCATAAGCCAGGTAGTTGGTTTTGCGCGAGAGTACCGGATCGGTCAATTTTGCACCCGAGGTGATCTGCAACCAAACCGGTGGGCCAGCCTGATGCCACACGGATGTTTTCCACAGCCCATAACTTCCTCCCCGGTTTGAGGCAAATATAAGGCTTTTGCCATTTGCGGTCCAATCATGGCCGGTGATTTTTTGCTGATCCACGGTTATTCGCCTTAGTTCATTTTTTTTAAGCGATAGAATATAAATGTCTTCTGACCAGCCATGAATTGCTCGCTGGAAAGCAACAGTCTGCCCGTCGGGTGAGAATGTGGGATCGGTGTCGCCAACGTAATCATCAGGTGGTGTGGTTAAAACCGTTCTTTGCGAAGTTTCCGGTGAAAATTGAATTAAGCGAAACGGCGTCTGGTAAGACAATCGTTCAGAAAAAATCAACCAATTGCCGTCTGGTGACCAATTAAGGTCATTATCGATATCGACCTCGCATTGGGTTAGCTGCTTTTCGGTGCCGCCTGAACGCGGGATCACAAAGATACCGCATTCTTTGTCTGTGCGGCGTATAAACGCAATTCGCTCGCCATCTGGTGACCAGGCTGGACTGTAATCGCTGGCACTTGTTTCAGTTAGGTGTATTGGCTCGTGATCGGATAGTTGCTTTATATAAAGATCAAAATTGTCGCTGTTCTCGGCTTTGAAAACAAAGGCCACCTGTTTTCCATCTGGCGAGAACGCAGGATGTCTTTCCCGCCCAGGATAAGTCGTTAAGTGAATTGACCGCATGCCGTTTGTAGTCGCGACAGGACTCTTTGACATAGAGCTTATTACTGCTATACCGACAATAATAATCAGACTTATAAGCGCTAGAAACTGCCTGCTTATTAATGACCGAAGCGGCCATTTCATAGTGGATACTGTCGCTGAGAAATTGCTGAATTGGGCAACTTGATCTTCTGGCAGTTCGACTACTGGGGCGATCATTCTATAGCCAACTTTGGGAATTGTTTCAATGACCTGGGGATTGCCCGGTTGATCTTCAAAGATCTTGCGTAACTCCGAAATAGCCCGATCAAGCACTGAGTCAGTCACCACAACATCTGGCCACACGGCTTGCAGCATCTCCCCTCTGGTAACCGTAATCCCTGGTTGTTTAGATAATTGTAACAGAACCTGCATAACTTTGGGGGTGATCCGAACCGTCTTAAGGCTTGAAGTAATACGGTTTTCCTGAGGAAGGATACACCATGAGTCAATGCCAAAGCGTTTGGTTAGATTTAGTTCTTGCTGCTTTTTATTCATAAAGTGGCATCTTTAAAGTTGGGAAATAAAATGTCATTAAAGGAAATACTACGCCTAACCAAAATCGATGACAAGAGACACTCGCCACTCCAACTACGGATACCCCTGGGGTTCCGGTATGTAAGGAAAATGTAAGGAAAATACAAGATTAAGTTCAAGCGATCGGCATAGTCTGGTGATTAACTTTTACTATGAGTCATAAAAAATTTCAGAAAATGAATGCAACGCTTAGTCGCAGAGATTTCATCAAAGTAGGACTCGCCGCGAGTGGTGGATTATTGATTAGTTTCCATCTACCCGGATGGGACGTAGAAGCTTCCCTTCAGAGCAACGGTACAGAAGGATTTTCATTCAATGCCTATTTGTCGATTGATAACCAGGGCGCGGTGACAATAACTGCGCCTGTTCCAGAGATAGGCCAGGGGGTCAGAACGTCGCTGCCAATGCTTATTGCTGAAGAACTGGAAGCTGATTGGTCAAAGATACAAGTTATTCAGGCTGATGCCGGACAGCAATACGAAGGTCGTAACCAGCGTGCAGCGGGTAGCAACAGTATCGAAGTATACTGGAAGCCACTCCGCGAGGCCGGTGCCGTTGCTCGTGAAATGTTGCTACAGGCGGCGGCAGAATTGTGGCAGGTTAAAAAATGCACCTGCATGGCCATGCTTGGCCAGATAGTACACAAACCGACAGGACGGAAATTAGGTTATGGTGCGGTGGCCGAAAAAGCCGCTGGACTGGCAATTCCAAAAAATATAACACTTAAACATCCTACTAGCTTTACTATCATCGGAAAACCTGTCGCAGGGGTTGACGTCGCTCAAATAGTCAATGGCAGCATTAAATTTGGCCAGGATATCAAAGTTGATGGCATGTTGTATGCGGTGATCGAACGATGTCCTGTTTACGGCGGTAATGTGGTTAAATTTAATGCCGACAAAGTGATGCTGGTACCTGGTGTGCGCCACGTAATTCAAGTAGAAGCCCAGGGTAATCCTGACTATCCTTCTGTTCGTGCTGGAGTGGCTATCTTTGCTAATTCTACCTGGGCAGCGCTGAAAGGACGTAAAGCCTTGAATGTTGAATGGGACTTTGGGCTAAACCGGCAAGAAAGTACCGAGCGTCTGCATACCATTTGCCGGGAGTTAACCAGTCAACCGGCGCCACCGGTCAGAAATGATGGTGATGTTGAGCAAGCGTTAACAACGGCCAGTGTCTGTTTGGACGCTTTGTACCATGTGCCCTTCATTAGTCATATGCCGATGGAAACGATGAATTGTGTTGCCGATGTAAGGAAAGATCAAATTGAACTATGGGTGCCTACACAAATGCCTGCGATCCTGCAAAAAGCATTTGCCCGTTGGGCTAAATTACCGCTAGAGGCGGTAATTCTACATGTGACCCATATTGGCGGGGGGTTTGGCAGGCGTCTTGCCGGCGATTTTGTACGCGAAGCAATACAATTGTCCAAAGCTGTGGGGAAACCCGTTCATCTGCTGTGGACCCGCGAAGACGATATCCAGCAAGGATTCTACCGTCCATTCAGTTACCACCGAATGAAAGCTGGCATAGCTGCCGATGGTAAACTTATCGCTTGGCTTCACCGTCAGGCGGGCACTTCCCGCTATGCGTTCAGACCGAAAGAAGCACCAGGCAATTCAGAATTCTTTGTCAACGACTTCCCTGCCAATCTGATCCCACATGTACGGCTGGAATATGTCCTGGCACCGTCTAACATCAGTCGGGGATTGCTCCGTGCACCGGGCAACAATGCGCTCGCCTTTGTCAAAGAAAGTTTCATTGATGAAATCGCACACGCGACCAGAACCGATCCACTGGCTTTTAGGCTCTCTTTGTTAGGCGACCCACGTGCTTTTATTTATAAGCAGAAAGAAGGCAAGCCGATCGAATATATCGACACCGGGCGAATGCGTGATGTACTCACATTGGTAGCAGAGAAGGCAAATTGGGGGAGACCATTGCCGACCAATTGTGGTCAGGGAATTGCCGCTTTCTATACGTTTAACAGTTACGTGGCGTATGTTGCAGAAGTTGAGGTCGATCCGTTGCAAGGAGAGGTCAAAGTGAAGCGATTTGTCAGCGCTGTCGACTGCGGTATTGCGGTCAATCCAGATGGAGTAAAAGCTCAAGTGGAAGGAGGGATTGTTGATGGTTTGAGTGCCACCCTCTATGGTGAAATAACGCTAAAACAGGGACAAACGCAGCAAAGCAATTTCCACGACTATAAGCTATTACGGTTAAAAGATACCCCTGTGATTGAAGTACACATCTTAGCAAAAAAAACCACACCAACCGGAATTGGCGAAGCTCCGTATCCGCCGGTAGCTCCAGCACTGTGTAACGCTATCTTTGCGGCCTGCGGAAAACGAATTCGACGCTTACCGGCGGCGTCAGAATTACGCAACTTGTTTAATGAATCAACCTGAACAGAATAATCTGCCAAAAATAGGAGGACAGTCCAATCTCAAATGTAGCAAACCGAATCATCCTATTGGGGGTCTCACTCGCGCTTACCAGTAGCGTGACACTTGCAGACATTTTGCCGACTCCCGAGAGTTTTGAGCATCTTGGCACTAAAACGGCCTATACACTCGACCCATCAGAAGTTGAAATGAATATAGTTGTTATCACTGTCAATTCCAAGACCGACAATTCCAAAACCGACAATTTAACAACGATTGCCGAGCTCGAATATGGGTTGACAAAAAATATCATGATAGAGCTCGAACTGCCGTACGTTAGCATGGAGCAGCAAGGAATGGTGAAGCAAAGTGGGCTGGCCAACGTTGAAATTGAACTTAAATACCAATATGCCTCGAGTCAACAAAGTGCTTATGCCTTTGGATTTGGCATAGAGTTACCAAACGACAGCGACGTGGGCAGTGATTTGTGGGCTGCTGAAATCACCTGGATCGCCAGTTTTCAGTATGACGGTTTTGCGACTCATACTGAATTGGGGTTTGAATGGGAAGAGACTGAAGGTATCGAGGAGTTTTTCGCTAATCTGACGGTGGCATTCTATCCTGAAATTGACGATATCTCATATCAATTGGCAGCCAAATTGGCGGTTGAAGAAGGTGAAACGAATGTTGCATTAGTGCCAGGTTTGAAGTGGGAGTTGGAACCGTCGTTTATGGATGAATTTTCCATCGCCATCGGACTGCCTTTAGGATTAGTTGGTGATGTCGCAGATTGGGGGATCATCATTAATTTTGAGATTGAATTTTGAAATAAAGTGGCATTGCGAGACCTAACCACATTAGTTTTAATTCAAAAGTCAAAACGAATTTGACCAGGGATAAGTTCGGCTTGACTTAACTGAGGTGTCGATATATATCTTATGGGCACCTCTAAAAATAGCCCACTTATGTTATAAGGGCACCTCTAAAAATCAGAATTTAGAGGTGCCCTAAAGTAATAATGAGTTATCGGTTGTTGCATATTCTTTGTGTAGTTCAAACGATTTATTTGGAAGTACTTGGCATCTTGATCGAACCAGAAGTCAATTTAAAAATATTATTTAATTTTTTATTCAATCGAAAGTAAAAAAAGAAGTGCTTAACTTTAAGAGGTGATGTAAGACATGAAATTTTATAAACAGAACGACGGCCTATCCATTCACGCGATCCTGCTCATCCTGCTACTGGTGGGTTTCAGCGGAGCAGCACAGGCAAGCTTCGACAGCGATTTTGTGCATAAATACACAGAATTAAACTTAGGGAACTGGGGATATCGTTACCATACCTTTCCTGATTCCAACGACAAAATCAATGCGTTTAACCGGAGTGTCAGTGTGACCATTCCCATGGGTCAATCCTATCCAGTTAACGCCGATTTTTCTACCCAGATGACCCTGAGATACGGCTCTAATTTCTGGCAATGGACGGATAACAATGGTGTGATTAGCGCCAAGCCACGAGCCAACATGTTCTCGGCGGGTATCGGTTGGAATATGGGGTTTGGTCGATTGATTGCGCCGGCTAATAATCCTTATGGTTTATGGGTTTATGAATCCGCTGCCGGAAAAATCATTCGCTTTTACGATAATTTTAGCGGCGAAGCGTCCGTTGCGAACGTATTTTACAGTCATGACTCGCCAAAGCTAAGATTAAAAGTCGTCAGCAGTACTCGCATGACGCTGGAATTTACCAGCGGCGAACTGCATGAATTTAGACAACAAGAAGGCAATTGGGAAATCTATAAACGTTCCGATCAGTTTGGCAATTATCAAAGTTTTAATTGGGCTAATTTAAGCACTTTGAATCGGGTGACCACCGCCGATAATCACGGCAGGGTTCAGTGGATCCATTTCAAAGCGGATCCCTCCGGCTATTACCCTCGGGTGATCGATAAAATCAGGCTCACTAGATTTGGATCGGGAGTGGCCAGTCACACATTTAATTACTCGACGACCACGATTTCCACACCGGCCGAAGACAATGACAGCGCAACTCCCGCGACAATTACCGTCCCCATTTTGACCAGTATCACTCATCCGCTGGGCGAAGTGGAAATCTTTGCCTATGCAACAGGCTCTGTCGCTGCCGGAAGATTAAGGAACTATACCAATCGTTATGGCGGAAGGGTTAGATATTATTATGCCAATGTTAATATGCCCCTGGTGCAAAACCCGGCCAACCTCAATCAATCGTTGGATCACTTTGCTGCCAATGTGGTGGGTGTCACTAAAAGAAGAGCGGTGAATGATGTCGTTGGTGGTATTTTGGGTAATTGGACCTTTAGTACCACCTGGCACACCGGTGTCCGCAATGCGGCGCCCAGTCTATCACAACCCACCGGCATGATTTCAGAGATGGCTCGTCCCGATGGATTTACCGAAAAGCAGTATTTTAGAGTGCCTATCAATGATATCGCGGTCACCTCTCCTGTGGTCAAAACGGTGGATAAATCAGAATATGGCTACCCAGGACTGGTTCATGATTGGGTGGACGCTGATGAGTCTGCCATTTACTCCGCGGCGGGTACGCTTTTTGAGCTCAAGCGATGGCGTCCTTCATATGCTTGCACTAATTGCATCGATCCTAACCCCAAAACTTGGGTCTCCAGTGTGAAAGGCTATCCGGGAGGCTATCTCAAGCGTAAAGTTTTTAATACCTGGAATTGGGCGGATCGAGCCGGCTATCAGGATTCTCGGGATAATTGGACGATTAAGCGCTCAATCAGCCTGGTACAAACCACCAGTATGCCGGCGGTCAGTGCACTGTGGATTACTAAGCCATCGACCAAGACGACGGTGACCGAAGGTACATACAGCAAAATTTCTGAACGTTGTGTGAACTCACTCGGCCAAATCACCCGGAGGAGGCAAGTCCGAGGGACCGCTCAGGCCAGTAATGATTTCATTCAGGAAATGGTGTATGACGCCTCGGGCAATGCCACCGAAGGCAAATACTTTGGTGGGGACTCTCAAGCCGTGGCAAACGGTAGTTTATGCTCTATCGCATTACCCACCCCACAATATCGAACGTATACCAACTGGAGTAAAGGTTCGGTTTCAGGTGAGGGTTACCTGACCGCTAGCGGCGCCATCGCCAAAGAAACGAAGGTACGGACTATTGACGGACCTACCGGTTTAACCGTGAGTACGCATTCCGGCGACGGTTTATCCACTACCTATGGATATGACAAAAACTTGCGCTTCACCAGCTCGATTCTACCTGCCGGCCTGGGTGGTCAGTCAACGCTGACGATTAGTCCACGTTCTGGTGCGACCTATGCGACGGTAACCACAACTAACAAAACCAATGATGGTTTAATGACCCTCGCTCAGACGATTAAAAAATATGATAGTTTTGGTCGGGTCATTGAAACTAAAAAGCAAGGTCCTGCGGGTTGGGCCGTCACTTCCCGTACTTATGATTCTATGGGCAGATTGAGTACTGCCACTAACGAACGCGGCGGCGTGACTCAGTACCTTAATCGGGATTACAAAGGCCGAGTAGGCATTAAACGCCCACCCGAAGGCTCAGTGCATGATGTGAGCTATACCTACTCTGGAGATAAAGTGAATACGCACCAGGTTTCCATTGCCAAGGACTTAACGACTAATCCACCGGTTGAGGAATTTAGAACCACCACCAACACCAAAGACATTTTTGGAAGAGTGATTATCACCACCATTTCTGACCAGGATGGCGCGGTGAGAACGCGAAACACCACCTATGCATTGAATGGAAAGTGGGTGACAAAATCACAAGGGGCGACGAGCGTCACTAACCTCAATCAATACGATGCCTACGGTTTGCTCAAGGTGGACAGTCGGGGCAGCAGTCATACCTATAATGCGCGCGGTCAATCATTGGAGGACTTTTCTAAATATGGCGATAAGGTTGACCTGGTTTACGATGCAGCGGGTCGATTAACCAACAAAAATGCGGGTGGTATCAATTATGTTAACTACCAGTATGCGTCAGTTAACAGCTCGGGTGAGTATAATAAGGGAAAACTTATTTCAGCCAGCCGTGTGAATCCTTCGATTCAGGATCTTAATGGTACGGTGACGGTGACCGATACGTTTGAGTATAAAGGTCGGGGCGGAAAAGTGAGTCAGCGGACAACCACCATTAAAGGCCCAGGCGCTTTTGGCACCATGATGACATCTGCCAGTTCGGTTATCTACAACGATGCATTGGGCGTTTTATCCTACACCAGTCCTTCCTGCACGGGCTCGGTTTCTATCTCGTGTCCCTGGGCTAGCGCCATGACCTACAATTATTCTTATAATTTAGGGCATCTGACGAGTGTGGCGGATGATACTATCAGCTGGATATCCAATATACTGTATAACACCGCGGGAAATGTTACTGGCTATAACTCGGGTAATGGTACGAGTACCGAGCTTTATTATGCGAGCGATATTGAAGAGCCAAACAAGGCCATCGTTAGAGACAATGGTTTACTGGTCTGGGATTCAGGCGTTGCCGCGGCGGATGGCGGAGCCGTGGTGCATCACTATGGCGCTTCTCAGGAGATCCCTGATGACTTTTATCAGACTTCAACGCTACCGACTCAGCCCACCACTTATCCCTCAAAAGATAGTAATTACACAATCGATCCACTGGGTATGACCAGTCATATCAGTAGTACGACAATCTGTGCTCAGTTTTCTCCTTGCTACCACAGTAGCGTTTTTAATGCCTCAAATGATGTCATTTGGTGGCGTGAAAAGGCAACATGGTTTCCGCAGACTGCCGTGTTGGGAGAATCCAGGATAACCATTACCGATGTGCTAAATCGTCCCAGCACACGGTTTGAAGGTTTCAATGACTACATCTTTGGTGGCAATCCTAATTTTTGGCGGGCTAAACTTCATTATACCAATGAGAATATCTATCTCGATAGACATACCTTAATGGGAACGAGTTCACTGACATCGACGGATAAATCTTTTTCTCATCTGGATTTTTCGGGCTCAAGTGTCGGCAGTAGTACCGAAACCGGTGAATTCACACCGACACAGAGTTTTTAGCGAATAAACCCGCGGGCTGAACCCTTTTGGTTCAGCCAATATTGAGCGATTTTAGATCCGAATATTAAATGCGTACCAATGTAAAGAATCGAACTATTTATACAATTATTGGAGAAATGTAATGAGAAAACCAAAAGAAATTAACAAGCTTGTCATTTTCTTTTTAGTCAATTTACTGGCTTTATCAGTGTCCACTAGTGCAATAGCTGGGCAATGGTGTGACTGGATGAACGACACAAAAATCCTCTTAGATGAAGAAGAAACAGCAATCTCTTCTGAGAAAGCAATTATGGATGAATTGGGCACTGTTTCCTTGGCCATTGCAAACGATCCTGATATTCAAGCAGCCGTGGACTCTGGCGTAATACCTGCGCCACTGGTTAGAAAGAATGATATTCGAGTTCTCAATAGATTAAGAGTGAAATATAACAAGCAAGTACGTGATTTTAGAGATCTTTCCTCAGACTGGGATGAATTAACTGTACTCGTTTGCGACGCGGAGGCTTAACATGAATATTCATAAAATAATTGGTAGCATGCTCTGCTTGCTCATTTTACAAACCGCCAGTGCGGATGAGTGCGCTGATAAAATCGCGGAACTTGATTTGGTAGATAAGGAATATCAAAAGGATGCGGATATGCGAGTACTAGGCATTGAACATTTGGACATATTACTGCTGGAAAGAGGGCGATTAGATAATTTCACTGCTATGGCAGGTGCCGGGCTTGTTGCATTGTCCCATGCTGTAGTGCCAATGATGGGACCGATGGGCGAAGGTTATGTACAAGCGACAGGGTACTCAGTCGGTGTAATTGTTCTTAGAAATGCGAATACAAGAGCAAAATTAAATGATTATAAAGGCAGAATTACTATTAAAGGGGCACAAAATGCTCGAGCACGGAACGCCATAAAAGTAAAGAGAAATAGTTTGGAGGCGACTAATTGTGGCGCAGAACAGGAAGCAGGAGGAGGAGAACGCGATGATGAAGTAGATAATCGAGTAGTCGAAGGTGATACCAGTGGCTGTCTTTGGGGTATTTTCTGCGGCCCGGGTTCGGGTCCATCTGACCCATTTGATGATCCTATACCGGACGGAACCGTTGACTATGAAGAATGTTATCCTACGGGGCCAAATAATGAAGGCTGTCCGGACGGAGACTAAAAAATCAGTGGGAGGTCTTGCCGAGTAGCGGTGGATGAGAGTCCACTTCGGCAAGACAGCGTGCTCCTGCAATGTCACCCTCGACTGGGAAAGAATAAATAAAAGTGACACTCACTATATGGACAAACTCTCAGTGCGCTGGGCAAAGCTATACTGGCCTTGCGGGTGAAAGTCCCGTCGTAGAAGGTAAGTTAGACCACTACATAACGAGTCTTGCGTTTCCGGCGGTAACAAAGGAGACGAAGCGTAGACAGTGAAATATTCGAGCCGAAACTGAATGGTGAACGTGATAGCTCCGAAATCGTCTTAATTGTGTTGTGCCGATGGCTTTGAGAGGCCAGTAGGCCAGGGTATCAAAATTGCCACACTAAAAAAATTTATGGGGTCAGATCTTTCGTTGCCACATTCTACCTACTCAAACACAAACATCACCAAAAGCAGAAATTTAATTTTGACAATTTTGCTCCGATAACTCCCTAAGTTGCCTCATATAAGCTTCACAAAATTGACTATCCCTTCCCGCCCGTCTTAATTATTCTCTGAAAACCAATTTCAAACAGTCGCATTATGGTCAATATCTGACACAAACCATCGAAAATATCTTGCAAGATTAATCGAAGTTTCGAATTTTTGGTTAACTCGCCAACCTCTGATAATAATTACTTCAATTCAATTGATGAGCATTTTAGACCAATTTAAAATAAGTTATTTCTCAGTGGTCTGTAAGACATTGACCATTTAGTGACTGTCTCGAATTGTATTTTTTAACGTCCTTATTTTCATATTCACACCCAGGATCTTTCACATTCGCGTCACCATATACTGCATAAGACAAGCACTTTAGTCCACCACGACAGTCTTTGTTACTCTTACAACCTTCGCAACCTTTACTCACTTTTTTACTATCTCGTAAATTGCGCAAGAATGGTGAATTGAAATACAAAGAGCCTAACGGTGTTTCCAGCACATTTCCGACCTTAACCGGCATTCTTCTACAAGGATACATGTCACCATTAGGCATTATTGTTATCAATGTTTCGCCAGCAACGCATCGATAGGGGGTGGTTCCAGAATACTGAAACTGCAACGCCCTATGCATTTTTACCCGAGTAACTGTAGTTGGATCAGCCCGACATTGATCAGCTTCGTTTTTCATTAGAGCAAAAAATTGATGAGTTTCATCTCGGCTCATTAGCATATTGTGAGAAGGATTTTCACCCACTTGAATGATGCTGTCAGAGATACTTCTCTCAGGAATTAATCGATCAGACCAGAGAAAATCTACATTTAACTCTCTACAAACAGCGGCGACTTGAGGAAAGGATTGATAATTAAGTTTGCTGGCAGTAAAGGATACCATCACGCGAATGTTGTTAGCTTTTAACCGGTTTATGGCTTCACAAGTCTTTGCGAAATTTCCTTCACCACGAATGCTATCATGAATTTCGCAATCACCATCCATGCTCACCTGTATGTAGCGAGGCTTCAATTTACCAAGCCATTTAGCTTTGGTGTTGTCGATTAAAGTTCCGTTTGTTAAAACGGCAAAAGTAAACAGGTCTGGTTGACTGGCTATTTCTTCCAGTAACACTGGGAAGTCGCGCTTCGCAAAAGGCTCACCCCCAGTTAAAGTGATATGCCCTTTCAACTTCGATCCATTGCGCTCTCTAAAGTGAAGCAATAGACACCGAAATTGATCCAGAACGTCGAATAGTTGAGCTTTATCTAAACCGCCATCACAGTAGGAATCCTGATAACAGTGAGAACACCTGAGATTACACTTATCAGTGAGATGCCATTGTAAATGAGGCGAAAAAAAAGACTTATTCGGCTCGGAACTAAGTAGATTGGGCCAGGGAAATTTAAGCATCAACCGCACCCTCCACAACCACCACCGCAGCCGCTACCACAACCGCCACCACCGCCACAGCCTCCGTTGCCACTATTTCCACTATTGCTAAAAAAGTCGCTTAAAGAGTCTGCATAAATTAACGAGCCACCGATAAACATCGCGAAAAAAAGAAAACCAAAATCGCTCATACCAACGTGAAAGCCGACGTACAATCGGACCATTCCGACCGATTCGAATAGTACCAGTAAAAACGTTTTGATTTTTGCAACATTCAATCGACTGAATAGCACACAAAAAACACCAAAGATGATGTAACCTAAAATAAATGCGCCGCCTTTGATCTCCGCAGTATTTTGGTACACATAACCATTGCTGACTACCAAGGTGAGTAAAAAAACAATGATAATTAAGCTACTGGCGTTTTCGCTTTCCATGGGTATATTGGCTAACTCGTCGCGTCCAACGACCAACGCCGCATTTGGCCAAAATTGCCGTGAGCATTTTACGCACTTAATTTTTGATTTAAATTGAGTTGGTATTTTGCGTTTGATTAAACAATAAGGGCAACGCATCTCGGTATAGTTACTCATTCCAATGACTCTCTATATAAAGCAGAATGTTGTCCAGAACAATAAAGAGATTTCGATGTAGGGCGTGCACTTCGTTTTGAGTTAGCGAACGAGATCTATTTTTAAGTGCAATCAGTTCATCAAGTATGGTCACGTCAAAATCGAATTGCTGGGTAAACGAGGCGATCCGATCGCTGTATTTTATTGGCACAGCTTTTTGCTCACAGCGAAGCACTTCCGAGATATCCACAATGATTGAGGTCATTATTGAAGTCACAAACCTCACATAGGTTTTAGACGCGCCACGTTTAGCATAACAATGAATGATTTTAAGGCGTAGATTCCGGAGCGCTTGCTCGGCAAGAAAACGCTCATGTTTTAAAGAAATATTCAGATCAGCCAGCACATCCTGACCGCTCAACAATTTATAGTGTCGGCTGATGCTTAAAAACTTAACGGCAAAACTTAAAACTGTCCGTTCGAACCCTCTTTTGCCTAAAATAAAAGGTTCTATTTGTGGTTCGGCTAAGATAATTTCGTGTATGGCCTTGTGCGCTTCTGGGGTCGAACGATTGAGGACAACCAGAAGATTTATATTGCCTGCCTTGTCAGACTCATTTTTGACCGAACTGCCATATTGGATAAGAGAATATAGATTATCTCCTAATGCGTCTTCAAACGCTTGATCAAATTTTATTTCTTTGCCGAGGAACCATTTTTTGATTTTCGAAAACATTGGCTCTCCATTTATTATTATTACTTCATTGTTGTTTTGTTTCTTATATCAATTAACAGAATACCGATAACTGCAATACTAATCCAATATTTTAGAAATAATTTATTTTTTTCCAAAGATATTTCAGATAATCACTCTGTCGTCAATATTCCACACAAAAAACCGCCATTCGCCTAAAAAAGCCAACAGAAACTGGATATCTCTATAAAGATGGTAAGAGATTGTCCCTTTTGTGACTGTCTAGAACTTATTGTTCATAGGTCAAATATATATTCTCCATTTTATGCCTTTGACAGAGAGCTTCTCTGTCCACCGGAGAAATATTATGTGGATCTAGTCCCATTTTACAGCTTTCTTGGAATAGAAACTCCCTCAATCCAATATAGTTGCTTGAATATCCGAAATTAGGCCTCAAAAAAGTTTCGTATTAGGCCAAATATCATTGAACAATAGCTCGCCTCTGGTAGCCTGAAGGGTTTGTGATAATCTGTAGTGTGCCATAA
>CAZOBX010000140.1:0-15101 GCA_964578045.1 uncultured Kangiella sp.
ATCTAACAGCTAAACAATAATAAGACAACACATAATCGCTAAATGGCATATTTGAACACTAATTTGTCGGAATTGTTCATATCGGATCAAGGGAGTCATATCCTGAGAGAGCCCCCTTGATTATGAAGCTAATTCTATTTTTATCTACTCTGCTTGCTCTGCTAAGTTTTCAAAATACGGAGTCAATAGTTCAACCAGTTGACCTTTTTCATTTTGAACAGCAAATTGCAATAGATCCATTTCTTCAATTAAGATGTCTATTTTTGCACCATGTTTAATTAAAAATTGAGCCATCTCAGAATCGTCTGAATTAGACACTATTTTTGAAAGTGGAGTATCGCCATCCTCGGATTGATAATTGATATCCGCGCCCTGTTTGAGCATCAGTTCTAATAATTTTTGGTTGACTTGGTAGTCCATTGAATCTAAAAAAACCTGATTTAAATCTTTAAATTTGGCTCCCGAATTTAATAATAACTGGATGATATCTTGGTTTTGGTAACTAACTGATAAAGCCAGTGGTGAATCGTTATTGTCACTTTGAATAGTTGGATCGGCTGCGCTTGCGAGCAACTGTTTTAGTAGTTCGGTATCTTCATAACTTACCGCCAACCATACTAGTGAATCACCGTCTTCGTCGCGATAATTGACGTCGGCACCATGACCAACATAGTATTCAACGCTTTCCTCTTGCCATTCACCTTCCTGAATTTGTTGATAGAGGCTAGAAACCCCATAGCTATCTGCAAATCTCGAATGAACGTTGCTTATAATTGCAGCCAAAATGATGTATGCAAACCCCGTTTTTATTCCTTGCCATGCTTTACGAGCGTATTTTGCTTTTATATTCCATCGGGTAATTCGCGGTGGGTTTGTAAAACGATCGTAAAGCATATACAAACTTGCTAAAACCCAAAAGCCACCAAGAATGATACTTAACCAGCGAAATTTGTTGATGAAAAGATAACTCGCGTAGATCGAAACGAGTAGGCTTAAAGACGGGCTAATGACAGCGGCAAAAGCTGACTGATCATAAACTTTCTTCTCCAAATGATCTGGCAGGATGATATTCAAAGTCTTGATCGCTTCTTGCTTTTGTTGATGATTAAAAAAACTTAAGCTTTCATCTTCTATGTCCTTTTTCGCTTTATAGCGAATATCAATACTATCATCGGTATTACGACTTTCAATTGATTGAATTTGCACAAAAGGAATTGTCAACAAATCCTCACTACCCAAAACTTCTGTTGGGTTAGTTTTTGCCGCCAACTGGCTAGCGACATTTTTGATCGCCTGTTTATCCACAGAACCTAAAATAATAGCACTCGCTGTAAATACGATTACATTTTTATGGCTACTATCTTCATCTATCCAGTACTTCATATACTTACTCCTGTCATCCTAACTTTATGGAACGCCCTTCAAAAGAGTTCCTGCTTTTAATATTTATACCCGTTCCACCAGTATTAATGATTCTTTTTAATTATCCTAAACTCCCTACTGTCCAACGACAACCGGCATTTTTCTCTGTTAACTTTGCAACGGAATAAGTTTGTTTACTTTGCTGTTGATTTAACCTGTCTGCTTGTTTCATCCAACGATCCAACATGACAACCTGTTGTTGAAGCTGTTGGGTGGTGTTGGGACGGGAAATTGGTTTAGTTGCAGATAGAGGGCTTGATGAAGAACTGGAGAATGATAGTTTTGGTTCGAGTACTTTTGAGAGGAGTTGATTTAATTTCAGTTGAGAATGACCCTGCATATAATACTGAGCCTTCGCCGCGGCAAAGCCCTCAATACACCCAAAATACCGGCCTGTGTATCCAAAACAGATAGCTAGCAAAAACGTCAACAGACCAATTAGAAAAAGCGGTCCCAAAAGTGATTCTCCATTTTCCTGGTTTTTATTATTATTCCGTCATCATCCTTATCCAATACGGCGGAAGTACAGCTTTGGGCAATGAGCTGCAAGCTTTGAGGTCAATAATTACTATCAACTCATCTCACATAAACGTACTTATTCCAAAACTTCTAATATCTCAATTAGTTATAAGATATTAAATCTAGCAGCTAAACAGAAACATGTAAATGAAAATTCGTTAAGAGTCTTTAATGTGTCGTAATAGTTCATATTAGCCTCCCACAGAAACTATTGGAGTCAAGCCGATTTTACAATGTCTAAAAAGATTTTTTCTTTTCGACAGGTAAATTGCCGCAAAGTCTTTAGAAAGATTGAGATGATCAATTCAGTTTAAGCGATAGGACTGTATTTCTGAAATGCTAATCTCTCGCATCAAAAATGACTAAATTCTCACAATGCTCAATTACTTTTAGGACAGTTAAATGTCACTGGAATAAGCAATAAGTACTAAGTTCATCCAAGGAGTAGCAATCTTAAATCGGCCGTATATTCTGTCAGGATCTCATGCGAGAGTTGGCGCAAATCATCCCTGCGGAAATTGTTTTTTTGAAAATAATGTTAAACTTATCTCACAATTTGTCGAAAACAATAACCGTGGCCTAATTAAGGAAGAGTGGGTCTTTACACAGTTAATGGAAGCATCTTGAAAATTGTTGTATCGAGGTAACTGTTAAAATGATCCTAAAGCAAATTTATAAACTTTCCCCTTTATCCCTTTTGATCCTGGCTGCCTGCGGCGGCGGTGGCAGCAGTGAAACGCCGCCGATCGACCCGGTTGTAGATGATCCAATAGTTCCCCCTGTCGTCGTCACCGTCAAAGGACTCACCATGCCGGAAGTGATTAGTATCGTCACCGACCCTGGCGCCAACCCAGTCCCGCAGGCCAATAAGGTTACTGCGCCAACGTCCGGTAAACCTTTTGACGACCCCGATACCGATTTCACAAACGACCCTGTGCGGGCGTATGTGTGGGACGAATCGATGGGGCCGATGCAAATGGTCAACCAGATCCTGTGTTACGTCGGCCAAACTCGCGCCGACGAATTGGTTAATGAAACTTATACCGCACTGGTAGATACCACCCGCTGTGAGCGTGAAAACGGCGAAGGTAACGACGATCAGGGGCAGTCCAGCGCCAACGGCGAAGTGGAATACCAATTGTGGACCGTCGAGTCGAGTCGAGAATCAGATACTGCGCCGCAAAGGGTTCGGATCTGGGTGCCGTCGGATGATAGCGACAGCGAAGACCCGATGGAGCAGCAAAACATCCTGGTGGACGTCACCATTGCTTCGTCGCCGAGTGACAACTTACCCTTTGGCGACTTTAATATGAGCTGGAAAGGCGTGGTCAACATCGACGGAAACGAAGTACCGACGATGCAGGGTACCCTGCAGACAGTGGAGAACCCGGACGGTAAGTTACAGTTTATGTTCTATAACGGCTCTGATATACCGGGCGGAGACTTTAATTTTAGCGAAGCCGCCAATGTCATCTTGGACGACGCCGACGGCACCTCGGGGATCGGAAAAACGGCGACCCACCGGATCGAACCTTTTTATGAATTCCATTCAGAGTATTCGGTCGCTTACGACCCTTCCCGTTTCCTTAGGGGCAGAGACGAAAACCAAGACGGTACGCCAGACGCACAACTGTGTAACGACCGTTTAAATATGGACGAAAACGTCTGGCGCTATAACCTGTATGACCAAACAGACGGTTCTCGCACCGAGTTGAATAGCGGTTTCCCATTTGCTACCGAAATGGACGGCGTTCAGTATAACGGTTATATCAGTTACTGGGGCATGTGGTTGCCTGAAGGCGTCGACCAGTCACTGATCACCTCCATTACCCAGCAAGACTTTTCCGGTGATGGCAATAATGCAAGTTTTGATGTGGTAAACACCCCAGGTAAGTTAATCAAGCGTACCAAGTCGACGCTCCCCTTGGCCGATTTGGACGGCGCTAACTTCAGTTACTGGAACGACGCCGAGTATTTGGTCGAATATACCAGCGACGCCGTGTTAAACGACGGCGGTCAAGCCGGTGATGCCGGCTTCTATAAAATCGCCACAATCGATTTTTTTGAAGGCGAGCGCCGAGTGACGCCGATCGAACCCAGCATGATCCTGGACGACTTTATGCATTTCTATTCGGAAACCCTCGGCGGCTCAGTCGCATATGACGGCTTCTCCGACCCGACGAATATCGTGGTTTTCCAGGAAGAGATCATCAGTGGCAACGATACCTCGCTATTCGGCAGTGACGGACAAGTCACTCTGGCTTGTTATATCGACTGTTTAAAAGCAGGTCTTACCTCCGACCAACTCGCCGGAATCGATGATTCGCCTTACTTGCCTCACTCGGAAGACGCCAGCACACCGGCTGCCTTATATACTTTTAGCCTGAGCGACTTGACCTTGCGCGACCAGGAAGGCAACGCGATTGCGATGGCCGAAGGGCAAAATGCGCCACAAGATACTCAGTATAGCTGGGGCATCAATACGGGCGCCATGGTACTACAAGGTACCCCGTTGGATAACCCTTGGGATACCTACAACCAGCAAGTCTCTTTCACCTGGGAGACCGGTCCTAACAATTGGAATAAAATGACGTTTATTCGCGAAAACGGAGCCACCGAATTTGTTCAATTCGACCGACCCATGCAGTTCCTTTACAGCCACAACAACGAAAACGACCGTAACTCGTCTAACAGCGATTACGCCGGTCAGTCTTACTTGCTAGAGTATGGTGGACCCGGTGACCTCTGGGGCTTCCCCGAGTTGGAAAACGACGACCACCATATGCGCGCTTTCTCGTTAGCTGACGGTACCATTTTGTCGAACCAAAGCGGCGACTATGTCGTAAAAGCGACGGAAATGGAAAAACGCATGAAAGAGCTAGAGGTAACCGCCTGTACCGAGGGTGAAAATAGCTTGAGCCTGGATTCGGCGCTCGACATCAGCTTGCCCACAGCAAGCGATGTAGCACCTATCGAGTTCGGCCTGGACGACAAACCCGAAGTGACCGATTCACCGCGTGTGGTTGGTGGGGAGATTGTCGGCGGTTAATTCTTTCACAATAACTCCGCTAAAATAGAAAACCGACGCCGCAAGGAGTCGGTTTTTTTGTTAAATGCTGATATCGATATCATTGTCAGCACACCAATTTAGCAATTCAGTTTTTTGGGCTTCTTGCTCATATTTATACCATTTATCTAGGGCTTTGCGATCACACAAAAACGATTTAAAGCGAGAATATGCCCCCCTAGATCGAAATATCTCTATTACCGTTTCAATATCATCGGATAGATATTGCCTGACGAATTTTAAAACCAATCGTTTACCTAAATCTAGATCTAGCTTTGATGGTATTTCAATATACTTATCATTTTCATAAACGTCTTCAGGCAATTCATCTTCACTAGCATCAGAATCATAGAATAGTTCTCCAGAGTCTTTGCATAAAAACGCGTTATGTTCAAAGCACGGATCACCTGAAACAAATTCCAATGCCAACTCTAAATCATCAAATTTGACTTTCATCGTCCAATCCCTTGAGGCATTTAACGCCTACGTAATTCAAGAGGCGAGATTTTCGCCGAATCGAAAGTAACACACTTGTTAGGTTTGTGGTTAAAATAATTGCAGTTCATCATATGGACTCGTTTTTAATGAATCAAGTCGATTAGCAAGATTTCCAACATGAATTTCTAATTTATGTCCATCGGGATCAGATATATAAAATGATTCTCCTTCACTTTTGTTCTCTTTCCATACCTCAACGTTCGCATTAATCAATTTAGACTTTAGCATTGGAAAATTTTCTGCTGATATATTAAATGCAATATGGCTGTAGTCTTTACTTGGAATACTATCATCACTTGATAAACAAAACCAAAGATCTCCTACAGCTAGATACGCACCATTTTTCCATTTCGCTATTGGACTCATTCCGAGCAAGTCAGTGTAAAAACTGAAGGATTGCTCCAAATCTCTTACTGCTAATGTAATGTGATTTAATCCGTCTATCATTGCGTTTCCTTAGCAAACGTTACGAGGATGTAACAGTGTAAAACACGAGCTTGCGAGTGCTTTGTCCATTGTCTGTTTTTGTTATGTGTGGATGGCATCTGCGCGTGACTGGGCGTAGAGAGAAGCGACTAAGGGCGCGGAAAAGGTTGCCATATAATAATACTTAATGATTTCAGAAACCTTTCCGGTATAGAATAATTTCTTCATTTCATATCTGATATTGGGAAACTCGCCAGACTTCTCTAATTCCTCTCTCGCATCAAACCATACATTCAACAATCGTTGATAGACACGTAAATCCAACATCCAGAGAACAAAAATTCCGATTGAACCAAAAATACAAATTCCGTTAAGCAATTCGATCTGATTAAAACTGCCATTAGCGCTGGAAACTTCTTTGATGATCCAACCAACACCTGCAAAAGTAGCTAACAACCAAGTTGATGCAAGCACCCGAAACTTAAAACACAAATCATTAAAATGATGTTCAGAACCGGTGATCAATTTTAGCATTTCGAATGACTTGTCGTAATCGCTTTTGCGTTCACTTTTAGAACTCATAAATCGCCCCTGAGAATTAAACTTAGTATTATTATCCTCAACCTATCCTGTTGTTTCAGATTTTAAATAACTGATAAAACTACCAACGATAACTAAATGCTAACTGCCCCCATCGACCAGTTTGAGGATAGGGGTGAATGGTACTCCCCCCCTGTTGCCATTGTTTATCCAATAAATTTTGCACACTTAGGCTTATTTCCAGAGGTAGTGATTGTGGTAACCAACGAAGTTTGGCGTTAATTAAAACAACGCTCGGCAAGCGATTTTCAGGCACATCAAACTCCACTCCTTGGCCTGGAAAGGGATCCTCCACATTAACATTGTTCAGGGCTATTCGAATGGGTGACTTTCGATTAGATAAATACAGTGCCGATATTTGGTTTATCAGTGAACGGCTAAAATGATAGTCCCAGGATAGACTTAATTGAGTTTTTGGGATATTGAAAATTTCGTCACCGTCGGCATCGTAAAACTCAACGTCAGCGACCCTTTGGTGAGTCGCCACCAAACGGATCTCACTATCTTCAATACGATAAAGCCATTCATGCTCAAAGCCAAAAGTTTCCATTTTGCCCGAATTGGCAAACACAGCTTCTTCGGCAGTGGCTTCATTATTTCGAAAAACAAAATCGCTATGAAAATTATAATAAGCATTTAACTTGATTGACAGAGATTGATCCGGCAATAGGAATTCAGGTGAAATCTGATAAGACTGCAAAATTTCAGGTTTCAAATCTCTAGAACCTCTAAACGACGCTAATGCAGAATATCGATTCCAATAAGGCGGATCCACAAAAGAGCGCGAGTAAGCCAGCTTAAGATTAAAATCCGATTTTTCATAAATAAAAGCCAACCGTGGGCTGACTTCATTGACGTTTTTTCCCAGTAAACGGTTCTTGTTATCAAATCTTGCGCCGATATTAAGTAACCAGTTGCCTTCAAATTGATATTTATATTCTGAATAAAAAGAGGCGACTGACTCTTTGCCGAGTAACAGCACTGGATTTTCATCGGTAAATGGCTCCGATATAATAGCGTTGTTTTGTCCAACTTTAAAATCACTATCGGTCACATCATTCGACTCGAATTGAATACCGAGCAGAAGTTCGTTCGACCCCCATTGATTTTTCCATTTGATGTCGGCGCCTAAGGTTCGCTCCTTCCATTGCACTAGACCAAAAGTTGTCGCATCCGGCGATAACACAAAAGAACCTGAGATTTTATTTTTTGCTGCATAGAAATTTAATATCAGCTGATTAAGGTCCGACAGAGTAATACGCTTCTCAAAGTCAAAATGCAGCCAGGTGGACTCCGCACCCGGTGTTCTGCCATCTCGATGTGGAAACTCATTTTTATCATACGCTTCGCCGGTTAACGCGCCGCCAGAAAAAGGTTCTATATAATGGCTTTGGCGATAATTCAAATAACTTGACCAAGATCCACTATTTACCGAAAATCCGACATCTTTAGAAGGTCTGTCAGCAAAGCCATCCAGCCTGGCTGCCACTGGAACATCAGCAGGTGATGGAGAAAAATCGTTTTCCGGGGTAACCCAATATTTTTCTCCGGTGGTTTCAAAATAACTGGCCCAGGAAAAAAACTCAATCTCCTGAGCTGTGGTTGACCATTCACTATACAGTGACCGCAAACCATTATTGCCGACTTTTAACTTGGTCGAAAAACTGGTGTTAGCCGTCGCTTTTTTTAGTTTAAGATTAATCACAGCTGTCAACGCGACGTTGCCGTACACAGAAGAACCCGGGCCACGAATAACTTCTATTTGGTGGAGCTTATCCAGACTAATGGCATGTGCGGGGTCAGCGCTCGAATAAGCACGACTATTGATTCTTTTACCGTTAAGGAGGATAAGTATTTTTTGTTGTGACGAGGTATAAATACCTCTAAATGCTACATTATATTCATTTTGATCTTGCACCTGGGTAAAGCCAGGTACGTACTGAGTTAGCAAATCTCGTAAGGACAAAGCGGCACTATTCTCAATCATTGCCTGAGTAATAACCGTTACCGGAACCGGAGTTTGGGTCAGTGATTCGGTAAAACCGGAGGCCGCATCGATTTTTAGATTGACCAATTCATACAAACTCATAGCGTAAATATTCGCATCACTATTAGTTTCAGCATTAACTGCAGAGGCCAGCCCCGTTACGAGAAGTCCAGCAAACATAGCATTCTGCTTAGATAACACGCCAGTGTCTCCTCAATGGCTCACTAAAACTGATAAATTTAGACTATCAGTTCTATAAATACAAGACTTTGGTCACAAATATAGATATTGATTACGGGTATTAAAAATCAGGTTTCGCCCTTAATTTCTTATTTTTACCGTGTTTGCTTTTGCTGTTTAGACGCTTTTTTTGGGAAGAACGACTAGGTTTAGTTGGTTTTCGCTTCTTTTGCTGCATGATCGCTTGTTGGATAATGGTGACAAGTCTATCTAACGCATCTTGCCGGTTTTTTTCCTGGGTTCGATATTTCTGCGCTTTTAAGACCAAAACGCCACTTGCCGTTATTCGGCTGTCGGAAAGAGCCCGCAATCTTTCTTTATAGAAATCAGGTAGCGAAGAACTTTGAATATCAAAACGAAGATGGATAGCCGATGAAACTTTGTTCACATTTTGGCCGCCTGAGCCTTGAGCTCGAATGGCGGTCAGCTCGACTTCATCGAGTTTTAGTTGGACGTTATTGGAAAGTTTCATTTTGATTGGGCTAAATAACCTGAACTCGGGATAAGAATAACCATCCAGTACCACTAATTTAGCTGCTCTCCGCGTTAAGCTTACTTCCAATAGCTCGCTATTACTGCGCAAGCTCGCCTTGATAGCCACTAAATTAGTCGTACTGGCCCAAATTTCAGCATTAGATTTTACCTAACCTATTGTTATTTAATGTATTATGCTGAAAATTATAAGTGTGTGCTGGCTATTCTTATCCCGAGTTCAGGTTAAGTAGAACAATTATTTATTGTACTAGGTCAGTCTCAAATGCTGTGCAGATGTGTTTCTTATTAAGACCTATTTGTGTAGTGTAAAACGCCTTGGTTCAGATTAGAATTCGTCCTTCTAAACTTAACTGCCGGGAACTAGACTATGCGACCAGATAAAGATGACTGGAATAATCTGCAACAATACTTCGATATTTTTCAGTCTCTTACTGAAAACTTTTTCCAACAACTCGAACAGGAAAAAGTCGCCAAGTTAAACGTTTCACTCAGACCAAAAAAGCTTTTGCCACAAGGCTTGGATTTACAGGCTTGTATCGAGCATCTTAAATCGGAAGTGATCCCGCAACTCTCCGCTGCTCGCGGCCCTCGTTATTGGGGATTTGTAACTGGCGGAGCAACGCCTATTGCCACCATGGCGGATTGGTTAGTGTCTACTTTTGATCAAAACGTTGCGAAAGGTGGCGACTCAGTTGCGTCACTCATTGAGCAGCAGGCTATCCAATGGTTATTGGAATTGTTTGATTTACCGGATAGGTTTAAAGGGGTAATGCCTACTGGTGCTACTGGGTGCAATTTTTTGGGTGCTTGTATCGCGCGACAATTTGCAGGGAATCAGCAAGGGATCGATGTTGCTAAACAAGGAGTGTATGGATTAGATATCGAAATTTTTTCGACCACCCCTCATGCCAGTATGGTTAAAAGTCTGGGTATGGCGGGACTTGGCCAAAAACACCTGACAAAAATTGATCCGCAGGATAATTCCGAAGCGATTGATGTCGAACATCTGCAACAATTGTTAGAGCAAAGCGCCGCCAAAGGCAAGGTGGTTATCGCCAGTGCTGGCACGGTGACCGCAACGGATTTCGACGAATTGGCCAAAATTGCAGAGTTATGTAAGAAACACCATGCCTGGCTGCATGTGGACGCGGCTTTTGGATTATTTGAGCGAGTGGTTAACGGCCCGCAGGGAAAAACTCGGGGCATAGAACTGGCCGATTCGATCACTGTCGATTGTCATAAGTGGTTAAATGTACCTTATGATTGCGGGGTATTTTTGACCTCACATTTAAAGCTGCTTGAACAAAGTTTTGATGTGCCTGCTCCTTATTTAATTAACGATTCCAATGTACCGGACTTTATGTCGATTGGGATTGAAAATTCCCGCCGTTTCCGCGCGTTTCCAGTGTGGTTGTCGCTATTGGCTTATGGCAAACAAGGCATAAAACAATGGGTTAAAACCAATATCGAGTTGTCACAGCAGTTGGCAAGCTGGCTGGATGAGTCAGAGTTCTATGAATTGGTCCATCCCTGTCAGATGAACGTGATTTTATTCCGGCCAAATTGTGACGGACTGAGTCAGCAACTAGCGGACCAATTGACCAATGAACGATTATTGGCGATTAACCAGGATGGCAGGATATATTTAAGTCCAGGTGTTTGGCAAGGCAATCAAATTATTCGAGCGGCGTTAAGCAATTGGCAAACTGATGCAGGGGATATTGAAATTGCCAAGCAGGTATTGATGGAGATAGGGGGGTAGTTTTTTATTTTTTTAGACGACTGCTTAGTTCGAATAACAGACAAAAGAGCTAAAGACAAAAACATATTTCACCACGGAGGCACGGAGATACGGAGTGAAAAGATAAAAGACAAACACTTTGAGTTTTAGATAGTTAGGTATCTTTTTACCTTGTCACTTTTCTTTTCTCCGTTACTCCGTATCTCCGTGGTGAATAATTCTTTTAATCTTTTTTGTTTTTAATGTCTGTTATTCGAACCAAGTCGTCATGCAAACGCTATGGATTTAGCTCCACTACCGATAACTTCTCCATGACCATTTTTTCGGCCAAATCAAAATCAACCTCAGCTATATCAACGATGTTTTCAGTCAAACAACGCAATATATCTTCTTGAATCACGCCACGTTGTTTTGCCTGCGAATAAGGCAAGCGATGAAACATCACCATTGAATATCTTGGGCAAAATCGGTTAGGAAAGCGATTTTCCAATTCAAATGCCAGGGCACTCCTCAGTAAGAATTTTTCATCTCTGACCGAATCTCGCATGGTGATATAATTTTCGATTGCCATGTCGGCTATGGCATCACCATTTATTTTTCGATTATCATCTGACAAGGAAAAAATTTCTTGCCAGTTTAATTTACCATTTTCATCTGTTAATTTATCGATGGTATCCACCAGGTCTAACGCATCTTCAAATCCACAGTTCATTCCCTGTCCATGAAAGGGCACGATCGCGTGAGCGGCATCTCCCATGAGTAACGCTTTATCTTGATAATGCCAGGGTGAACATTTAACCGTTGCCAAATGTCCGGTAGGATTTTCGAAAAAATCTTTTTCTAAATCAGGCAATAATCGCAAAGTATCTCTAAAATAGCTTTCAAAAAATGATTTAACGTCATGGTTAGATTTGATTTTATCAAAACTGATATCGCCTTCATTCGGCATAAACAGAGTGACAGTAAAAGACGCGTCTTCATTGGGTAACGCTATCAACATATAGCCGCCCCTTGGCCAGATATGCAGAGAATTTTGGTCAATTTGAAATTCGCCATTATTTCCGGGAGGAATGCGCAGTTCTTTGTAACTGTGGCCGAGTTGCAATATATCCAATTGTCTTGATTCGACTTTGTGGATTGCTTGGCGAACGGCAGAAGCGCTGCCATCGGTACCAACGACTCTAATGAAACTTTGCTCAGTGAGCTCGCCGGTCTGTTCATTTTTCAGTCGAAGGGTACTATTTTTAAAATTAACCGATTCACATTTTTGTGAAAAATAAAATTTCACCAAACCAGTGGCTTCCGCAGCGTCCATACAAATTTTGTTTAGTTCGCCACGAGAAACGGAATAAATCACTTCTTCGGTTTTTTGGCCATAACTCTGAAAATTTTCATTGCCGGCTAAATCATGCACCATGCGACCTTTCATGGTGGTTAAAATGGGGGTCACTTTTTCCATCAATCCCGCTTGCTGCAGCGGATAGATTCCTCGATTAGCTAACGCCAGATTGATCGACCGGCCAGCACCTATATCTTCCTTTCGCATATCCTGCCGACGTTCATATATTTCGACTTTGAAGCCTCTTCTGGCCAGAAGTACGGCTAATAAAGAGCCGACTAGCCCCGCGCCAATCAGGGTGATAGTTTCGGCGTTTTGATGGGGTTTCAATTCAGTTTTGCTATTCATGATTAACTCTAATTATTTCTTACTGCGCTGGATAAAATTTTTACGAACTCATAAACGTCTTCAAAGGAATTGTACTGTGGTACCGGCGCAACTCGGATGACATTGGGATAACGCCAATCGCCTGTAACACCATTTTCCTCAATAGCATCAAAAATTTGTTTGCCTCGTTCTGCAGAATCTCCTGGTTTAAGCTTGAGCGCCAAGGAAAGCTGGCTACCTGATGAGGCCGTATCTGCAGGGGTTAGAATATCAATATCATCGGTCAATTCTGTTTCCAGCAAAAAGCGCATATAGCCCGATAATATGAGAGCTTTTTCTCTTAGCGCTTTTATTCCGCCGGCTTTTTTAATCGTGTCCAAAGAACCTCGAATGGCCGCCAGGGATAATACTGGTGGATTGGATAGCTGCCAGGCTTCGGCAGATTTCATCGGCTTAAATTTATTTTCCATTTTAAAACGGGACATTTTGTCGTGTCCCCACCAGCCAGCAAATCTCGGCAGGTTTTCATCGTGATGGTGATTTTGATGAACAAAACAACCGGCCACTGAGCCCGGTCCTGAGTTGAGGTATTTATAAGTACACCAGCAAGCAAAATCCACATTCCAATCGTGCAATTGCATCGGAATATTACCTGCGGCATGGGCCAGGTCGAATCCCACCATGCAGCCTTTTTCGTGGGCTAATTGGGTAATGGTTTGCATATCAAAAACCTGACCGGTGTAGTATTGAACACCAGGCAGCATCACCAAAGCAATCGAATCACCTTCTTTTTCTATCAATGCCAAAACATCTTCATTTCTGATGACTTCTTCACCTTCTCTTGGTTTAACGAATAACATTGATTCATCGGGATCGAGGCCGTGAAATTTCACTTGGGATTCGACCGCATAATGATCAGAAGGGAAAGCGTGTTCTTCAATTAATATTTTGTGACGAGTCTTAGTGGGGCGATAAAAGCTGACCATCATAAAATGCAAATTAGCGGTTAGAGTATTCATGCTCACCACTTCATCGGTTTTTGCTCCGACAATATCAGCAAATCCTTCGGCGAGAAATTCATGATAAGGCATCCACGGAAAATCACCGCTAAAATGCCCTTTTACACCTAGCTGTGCCCATTGCTCCAATTCTCGAGCAACGTATTCCGCAGCGAGTTTGGGTTGTAAACCTAGTGAGTTGCCGCACAGATAAATTTCTTGCTTTCCATCGGCCATTTTTGGAATGGAAAATTCTTTTCTAATTTCGCCAATCGGATCTTGTTGGTCCAGCTGTTTTGCAAATTCTAAAGTATTTTGGTAGTTCATGGTCATCTCATAGTCGGTATTTTTTGCCTCTCCCTAAGCCTCTCCTTGAAAGGAGAGGTGACTGTAACCCCCTCTCCCCTGGGAGAGGGCTGGGGAGAGAGTTTTTTAAACCTGCGAACGGCGATTGAGAATCAGTCTTAGTATCAATACAATTTGTATAAAACCGGTCTTGATGGGACCGCATCGGTGTTTATTTCTGGGATCTGTAGATTACACAAATAGAAACCATCTTCGATCGCATCATCAACAAAAACCATTTCGCTAATGGTTTTGTTGATTGTCGATTCTGGATTCAAATTTTTATCGCCAAATATCACATTCCAAAAAATTCGATGGTTAGTCAAATGGCCGTCATCGTACATTTTATCAACTGATGGAAAATCAACCAGTAAGTGTTTTACTTTTCGCTCCACCAGATAACTCATCGCATCGTTGCTGAAAAAAGGTGGATAGCGATCATTATCGTAAACCCAAGTTCTCTTTTCAATTTCGTTTGGTAAGGTTCGGATGGCCAGACCTTGCAGTTGTTCATCGGAATATTCGACTAAACTTTTTTCTAATTGTTGTCGAGTGATAACTCGACTGTTCTCATCTAAACAAGGTAAATAGGTATCTTTACAATTCGATGCAGGAGTTGGTTGTAAACTAATCAAAACACATGGAAAAACCGAGTCTTTAATCGCTTGATACACAGGTATCAACTGGTTGACAATATGTGAAACCGATTCGGTATGGGTGCCATTACAGTGTGGAATAATTAATAGTTTGTTAACATTGCAACTTCCACCACGATTAGTATCGCCGATAAAATCACCCGCTACTAATGTTTCGCTGACACATTCCGGCGCGCCGAAATGGTTGGGCTGAGCGTCGTTTGGTAATAATGTTATAGCAATACTTTTACCCTGACTGAGATCAGCAGCGTAAGTTTGACTGTCTATTCTGATGTCTATTTTCATATAAATCACGCCGGGACGGGGACGGACTTTCCCCCCGTTTTATTTTAAGTTATACCCGTGCTACCTCAAAATGCAGATTCCAGCAAGGCTATAAGCGACCCTATTTGAGGCATGGAATTTTAGGGTTAGTCATTCTAACTCAAAATTTCATAACGA
>CAZOBX010000141.1:0-15097 GCA_964578045.1 uncultured Kangiella sp.
CTCAAAGTGTTCATGGAGCAGTATACGATTACAGTGATACCAACTACATTGGTGCACGAAAAGATGTGTTTATAAAATGTCGAATACATGGTGTGTTCAGCCAAAGAGCGTACAATCACATGAGCGGCGCCGGATGCCCCAAATGCCGAAAACGTCAAGCACCTGTAACAGTTGAAAGTTTTATTAAAAAAGCCCGGGCTATTCACGGCAAGACATACAACTACGCTTCAACTAAATACATAAATAGTCGCACCAAAGTCGAAATAACCTGCAAATCACACGGCGTATTTAAACAAACACCTGCCGCTCATATACAGGGTGCAGGATGTCCCAAATGCCGCCCCGATGGTGCATGGTCCACAAAAAAATTCGTTCAGCACGCAAAATCGGTGCACGGAGTCAAATTTGATTACTCCCAAACACTTTATGAAAACTCACGGACAGTGGTTTCCGTCCGGTGCAAGGCACACGGTACTTTCTCAGTTAATCCAGAAAGGCATTTAAAGGGAGTTGGATGCCAATTATGCAGAACCGCTTTACTTCAATCAGAGTTTATTACTCTCGCCAAAAGTATCCATGGACGAAAATACTCGTATGGCAAGGTTAATTACGCTAACAGATTTAAAGAGGTGATCATTACTTGCAAAAAACACGGTGATTTTCAAAAAAAGCCTTTGGCGATCATTAATGGTCCTGGTTGCAAACAATGTGTTCTCGATAAAAAACAAAAAACCTTTATCAAACGGGCGCGAGCAATATACAAACAAAAATACGACTACTCGAAAGTTTCCTATAAACATTCCGGTGTGGATGTGGTGATAAACTGCAGGAAGCACGGTGAATTTAAAAAGACTCCATGTGCTCTCTTAACCGGCTCAGGATGTCCGCAATGTTGACTATTTAAATCATAAATACCGCTAGAAACCACAAGATGGTGGTGCTGTTTGTAGCTCCACGTAAATAGTGATTGTCGAGGATCGCAATGGTTTAGTCTCTCGATGCAATTGGGGTTCAAAACAACCATGGAGGTCTAGTCGATTTTACAATGTCTAAAAAGATTTTTTCTTTTCAACAAGTTAATTGCCGCATCGTCGCTCCTCACAATGGCGCGACCTCTCAAATTTGAACCAAAAATCAACAAAAACATCAGCAACATAACCCCCATTGATCCCCCTCCGCCACCACTAGAACTACCGCTTTCACTAGCGGGCTTAGCACTCACCGTAACACTCACCGTATCAGAAGTAGTACGCCCCAGATTATCCGTTATAGTCAATTGAAGGGTAATAGTCCCAACCGGCGCATTCGAAATGCTGGCGTTCAACTGATTAGCATTGGTAATATTAACCGCAGGCCCAGTCAATCGCACCCATTGATAAGCGGTAATGGTATTGCCGTTGTTAGTAATAGTGGCGGTCAATGCAATGTTGTCGCCCTCAGTTACTGCGCTTATACCTGGCATTGAAATTACCGACACGGCAGGAATTTGCACTCCGATACTTCCCGGATCTTTAATCACCCCATTGGCATTTCCGTCACTATCATTTGGTCCACCGTCTTCAATTCGTAACATCAAACACCAATGGCCTTGTGTAAGACCGGTCACGTAAGAAGGGTCGCCGGGGGAAGGGCAAACCCCGGCGTTACCTGGCGCGGAGAAAAGTTGATTATTGCTGTCGACCACAAAATTCTGCCAACCATTGGTTTCACTCAGTTTTCGATAAACCGCATCAGCAGGGATCACAGTACTCAAAGGAATTGATAACATCACGGATGTACCCACTTCCGATAACTGACGGATCTCAAAATCAAACAATCCGGCAAAATGAAAATAATTATTATCGTCGCCTTGAGTCGCGAAGAGTGCGCTATTTTCAAAAGTCTGCTGGTCAACAGACGCGCCACCCTGAACGGCACTCAAAGCGAGAGCACCTAAAGATAACGTCAGTCCCGGTTCGGTTTGCAGTAAAAATAATCCTTCAGTATTAATGTTTAGTCCCACTTGTTCCTGAAGTTGTTGGGCCCCGTCAATGGCGTCAAGATGGTCCGGGATGCCATCAAAATCAGCATCCTGGAATCCTTCATCGGCATCAAAGATACCATCGCCATCGGAATCGTCGTTGGCAGAAAGTGAAGGCATCGATTGGATAATTTTTAAAGTGAAACTAGCCGTTGTTGAAGCCGATGGTGAACCGTCATCCTTCACGGTAACACCGGCAAAATAAATACCGGTGGCTAAATTGGCCGGCTCGAAAGTCAGGGTAGTTGGTTCGCTATCAATATCGACCAACGAATTATCTGAGCTTGCCCAACTGGCGCTATGTTGATCTAAAATATTACCATCACTAATGACGACTGAAATAGTCACCGGGCCATCATCCCGTGTCACGGTGGTGACTGGTTTGCCATTTTGCATCGCTTGTAATTCGATGCTTGGAGCGAGATTAGCTTCACTAATAATAATTCGATGTTGGTTATTGATGCCCATCACCGAATTGATTGGATTAGTGAAAGTGACCAGTAATTCTTCATCATCTTCAACCAGTCCATCTTCATTGATTTGTATTCTCAATTCGCCTTCAAACCCATCAAAAATACGCAGTGTTCCGCTATTTAATCCCAGCGTAGCGTTATACAAATAATCTCCTGAATCAACATTACCGCTAATGGCAAAGTCAATATCGACCGGATAGGAGGGCGCTCCTCCTGAAAGAAAAACCTTGATTAATACTTGATTATCTTCACTAGTCAATTGGCGCTTAGTGATTAAAACTTGCGGACGAATATTAACAATTTGCGAAGCAATCGATTTATTACCGGCGGCATCTTGTGCCACCCAGTTAACCAAATGACGGCCTGAAGGTAAATTAGTGCTGCCTTCTATAGCTACCGTGACTGCGCCGTCCACTGCATCAGTTGCGCTAACGTTACCCGTAGGTACGGGAGTCAAAAAACCGCTGGCGTCGATGGTAATTTCAGTAGTCAAACTAATCACTGGCGAATCTTTATCGGTCGCGTTCAGGTATTCATCCAGATTAGAAATACCATCGCCATCGTCATCTTGATTGGCATCACTGGCGTCATTAGGGTTATGCCCATGATCCACTTCCCAACCGTCCGGCATGCCGTCATTATCGCTATCGGAATTATTGGGATCGGTTTGTGCGTTAAATTCTTCCAGATTGGTTAAACCGTCATTATCAAAATCCAGACCGCTGTCGCTGATATCTTGCGGGTCCAGATTATTCAGGATTTCCCAACTATCCGGCAACCCATCATTGTCGCTGTCAATGGTGTCATTTATGGCAGCTGTGACAAAACTAATCGTCTCGCTTGAAGTGGCCATGCCAGCAATATTATAGGCAGTGATTTGCAAATAATAGATAGTCGCAGATTCAAGACGAACCAAAGAAAGCGATTGATTTTTGCCGATACGTGCGTTGGCTTGTTTGTCAGATAATTCGTTTTCATTGGTGCCAAAATTCACCTGCGCAAAAGCAAAATCGGTGGTGCTCCAATTCAGTAAAGCAGAATTTGTTTGTAGGTTACTAATCAAGGGTTGCTCTGCGAAACTTGGAGCAAGTAAAGAATTACTACTACCCGCGTTAAACGTCAGTAGATTACTTTGTAATTGATTACCTTTGATATCGGCCAGATTAAATTGCCACTCATAATCGCTTGCTGGATTCAGATTACTCAGTACCATTAAGTGAGAGGTTGTTGCATCCAGACTGCCGACTTGCTGCCAAGTGCTCTCGCCATCCAATCGATATTGGATCTGTACCGCGCTGACTTCATCCACGTTTATTTCAACAGTGGCCATTGTTCCGAATCCGCGTAGGGTTGGCGTAGAAACTGTATTCGGTGGGGTTGTATCTGCGCCAGACTCAGTGACTACGGCAGCTAATGGCGCGTCAGAATTAGCCAAAATCGACCAGAAAGTTTGTACTATAGATGGCTGAATATTGGACTGCGCTGCACTTGAACTTGCACTAGCGGAAGTCTCACCATTAATCAGCTGACTGGCGGTATAACCTTTATGGTCAGTTGAATAAATGGTGCATTCATAACTGGTATTGGCTTGCAGTCCAGTTAAAGTTAACAGATGTTTTTTAGTTCGTTTTGCATGGTTGGTTTCTAAAGTCGCATTGCCACCCACACAAACCAGACGACCGTCAGCATTAACATCAGTTCTCCAACCCACGGTGATGGAATCATCGGTGATATTTTCGATCGTCACATTGCTCATAAAGTGCGGGTCGCCCTGATGACCTCGCACTTTAGTGCGGAAGAAAACAATCTCACTGGTTAATAAATTGCCGGAAGGATCCTGAGTTTGCACCTGGAAATAATAAAGAGTATCAGGCTCCAACCCGGTGATTGGCAAATTATGGAAAGTGCGTAAACCACTTTTTGTTTCTATCTGGTTTAGCGCGTTAGGCGATGTACCTATGGCCAAAACTGTAGTCGCAGGTTCATCAGTATGCCATCGGATCACCACACTTTGATGGGTGATATTCTGGATCAACGGCTGACCAATCATCACCGGCGGTGTGGTATCGGCAAGCGGCAAAGTAGTAAAGGTGATCACTTGACTTAAAGTCGGACCATTGCCGGCTGCGTCGGTGGAGGAAACGATTAAGCTATAGGTTGTTTCGGGGGTTAAATCGGTCATTTGCAGTGAATGCTCTCGTACAAAATCATTATTGCTGACGACATGAAATTGAATGCCGTCGTTATACGAAACGCCGCTAGTTGAAGGTTCATCAGTATTCCAGATAACCGTTGCTTCGGTAGCAGAAATATCGATCACCATGGGGGTTAATAGAATAATTGGCGCGCGAGTATCGGGTAAGGGAAGGGTGACTGCGGTTTGCGGTTGACTGACCGTTGGACCATTACCAATGGGATCGGTAATAGTGACGGTAAATGTATAAGGTGTATTCGGCTGACGATTGCCGATGACTATTTTATGACATACATCGAACTCATCAAATGAAATAATTTCGTCACCTAGGTTAATATATCCAACCACCGGGCCATCAGCGCAGAAGGAAATTTCGAAAGTTGTTTCGGTAATGTTTGAAACAATTGGTCCATCTACAAATTCTGGGGCTTGAGTATAAGGTAAGTTCAATGTGGTGAAACTGGTGGTTTTAGTATCCGACGTTTGTTGATCTTTATCGATCGCCTGTACCACTGCGGTATAAGTCGTTGCCGGTTGTAAACCCCACAAGACGACACAATTATAGGTGCTCAGTCGGTTGGTTTCGATCCGCAGCCCATTAGATAATTCAATCACTCCCTTGGCTGGTTTGTCGGTTTCCCAAACGATTATTGCGGAGCGATCACTGATCTTGATGACCAAAGGGCCGGTAATGATTTTAGGCCTTGTATCCTGATGTAATAAGAAAATATCTTCACTGGTTTCTTGATCCAGATTGTGAGTGACATTGGTGATGGCAAAGCCGGAAAGCGTTGGCGGGTTTACCGAAATATCGGTCATTTGGTCGGTAAATAACGCAAAACCAAATTGCCCATTTTGATCCGATAATGCGTTGCTATCATTGGAGTCGCCAGAATTTTCCAGATAATAACTGACCGAGCTTTGCGCCAAGGCATGGTCAACTCTTAGTTTGACTCCAGGGACTGCGACACCATTCGCATCCAAAGTTTTACCCGTTAAGATCGACATCGGAATTACCACATCTAATTGAGTGTCAGAACTTACATTGATATCTTCCGGTAAATAATAAACGGCGGCAAAATCAGGCACCGGATAGCTGGTTAACACTTGCCCGCCATTAACCGTATTAACCGGTTGTAAATAAGGTCTTAATTTATAATTGCCCGCTGCCACTTTAAATTCAAAATAGCCATTTGCATCAGTCATGGCTGATGCGTCGGCCAGTTGCTGATTGATCTGGTTATGCACGGTGAGCAGTGTGTTATCAATCGCATTGCCTTGATCATCCTTTAGATAGCCTGACAGGGAGAGAGATTGATCTAAAACAAAAGTGTCGCTGGTATCGCTAGAAATTAAATAGTCCTTCACCAGGGTCGCAGCAACTTCGCGTTCATTCGATGGTGGAGCAAAAATAATGTCCATCGCTTGATCGGTAAATAAAGCAACTTCGAATTGACCGTTAGCGTCCGTTTTGGCATTGGTGACCAATGAACGTCCCTGACTTTCAAGATAAAAACTTTGTTCTATACCAGCATTACTCTGATGAGCGATATGACTAATGGTTACCCGAGTATCGGCTATTGGATCGCCTGCCGCATTGGTAGTAATCCCGGTTAATATTGCCAGCGGTAATATCACGTTTTGCACGGTATTGCCGCTGACGATAATATTTTCTTCGGCATACAATGCTGTCGCAAAATCAGGTAGTGGATAAACCGGCCTTTGACTTTCACCTTGACCAAACGGATTTAACTGTGGCTTGATTTTGTATGTCCCGGCTTCTACTTGAAACTGGAATAATCCATTGCTATCGGTATAAATTGCCTGACCAATTTGATCATTGCTATCCTGCGCGTGCAAACTGACGCGAGTATTATCAATGGCCCGTCCTTGAGAATCTTGTAAAGTTCCGGACAGGGTCACTCCAGCCACCAAAGTAAATATCGCATTGGCATCACCGGTTAAACTGTAATCGCTGATAGTGGTTACCGCCAAATCGAGACGACCCGCAGGTGGAGTCAACAGGATATCGACAGGCTGATTGGTAAACAGCGCAAACTGGAAGTTACCACTGGCATCAGACAAGGCATTGCTGAGTGAGTCAGTCGCATAATTTTCTAAATAAAAATCTTGGCTTAAAGTTTTAAATTGATGGCGGATAGCTAACCCAACACCGGCAACTGGATTACCCGATTCATCAAGGGTTTGACCGGAAAGTAGCGCAAAGGGTAATACCACATCAAGTTGGGTATCGGCACTGATCTGAATATTTTGTGGCTGATGAAAAACGGCTGCAAAATCCGGTACTGGATAATTTGGCAGAGTCGCTGATGCACCCGACACGGGGTTAAATACATCAATCACAGGTCGTAGCTTATAACTGCCCGGCGCAACGTTAAATTCGAAATAACCGTTGCTATCGGTTTGCACAGCATTACCGACCTGATTGCCAGTGGTTTGAAGATGCAAGCTGACTTGAACATTATCAATCACCCGACCTTGAGTATCTTGTAGAGTGCCGGAGAGCGTTAAAGCGTTACCAATTAACGTAATTAAATGCACCACATCTCGATCCGCAACACTGATCGGTTGAAGCGGTGGCGCACTAAAACCGGTACTGGCTGGTGGCGTCACGCCTATAAAATAGTCGCCTGCTGAGATAAACTTAAATAAATATTTTCCATCTGCAAGGGTTGTCACAGAACTTAAAAATTGTTGCTGGTTATCATATATTGCAACCACCGCGCCTTCGATTGGATTGCCTTCACCGCTGATCGTGCCGCGAAGATTAATTCCGCTCGGCGCAGGTGGAGGAGGGACTATATCGCCAGGATCAGTCTCGTCACACACATCACCAAGTCCATCATTATCGCTGTCCAGCTGATCGGGATTGGGGGTCACCGGACAATTATCTACCTCATTGAGTATGCCATCGTTATCAAAATCATTGTCCGGATGCGTGGTAGTAAAACTGATAATTTCACTGGCGGTTATTTCCCCCAAAACATTAAACGCATCCACTTGCAAATAATAAAGGGTATTCTCATCCAGGTTTTGTAAATTGACCTTATGGGCTTTGGTAAATCGAGTATCAATTTGACTGTTGGTTAATGCCGTTGCTGATAATCCGTAGCGCAGGTTTCCAGAAGATGCTTCTAAGGTTTCCCAGCTCACGGTTGCACCGTGATCGCCAATATTACTAACGATTGGTTGCAAAGTGAAAATGGCTTTAGCGATGGCTTCCGGTGCAATGGTATTAAAATTACCGGCAGGGCATTGAGTGCTATTGCCCGCTTGATCAGTCAGAGTCACTTGTTGTTCGTAAGTCGTTTCTGCTAATAGTCCTGTCAATAACAAGGAATCGCTTTCGGCCGGTGACAGGGTACCAGTTTGTAACCACCCACTCGCTTCAACCACTCGATAATTTACCACAGCGGTGGTCAGTTCATCGGACTGCCAGCTAATTTGTGCGGTATCAACAAAAGCGCTAACCGAAGGCTCGCCGATACAAACTGGCGGGGAGGTATCGGGCACGGTGTCGGTTGTGCCTCTTAAGTCAGCACTGACCTGATTGCCGTCGATATCGGTTGAGAAAACTTCGCATTGATAAATAGTACTGGCTTGTAAACCAGTCAGGGTTAACCAATGAGATTTCACGCGCTGTTCATCCGCAATTTCAAAAGTAACCTTTTCATTTATAGGTGGCGGGGGAGGGGACGGTATTTCAGTTCCAGCATCAAACGCAGTATTGAGTAATAAATTGGGTGAACCATTTAAAGAACTGATCTTGCCGGCACTCGCAAATCCCGCTAAGCCGGCATCGACTTCTGCGGGAGTTGAATTCGGGTGTGCTTGTAAATAGAGTGCAATTGCTCCGGCAACATGTGGCGATGCCATCGAGGTACCACTGATAGTATTGATACTACCATTGCTCCAAGTGGAAGTAATGTCCGAGCCTGGAGCAAAAATATCAATGCAGGAGCCCCAGTTTGAAAAACTGGAACGAGCATCATTAGAGGTTGATGAAGCCACAGTAATCGCTGCAGGCAAACGATTGGGAGAGCCCGAACAAGCATTGATATTTGAATTACCCGCAGCCACCGCAAAGGTAATGCCAGCATCGATAGCGTTTTGCACCGCCGCGTCAAGAATGGCCGAATTACCGCCGCCTAAACTCATATTCGCCACTGCAGGAAATACCGCATTGGCAGTGACCCAGTCGATCCCGCCAATCACGCCAGAATTGGTACCTGAACCATTACATCCTAAAACTCGAACAGCGGTGATATTAACGTTTTTAGCCACCCCCCAAGTGCTACTGCCAACCGTTCCGGCAACATGGGTACCGTGACCGTTACAATCAGAGGCATCGGCATCATTGTCAACAAAATCCCAACCGCTGACTGCGCGGCCGCCAAAATCGCCATGCGAAGTTAATACGCCGGTATCAATGATATAAGCATTAACACCGCTACCATCCAGCTCATAATTGTAGTCATTGTCTAAAGGCAGATCGCTTTGATCAATTCGATCCAGTCCCCAGGTGGCATTATTCTGAGTCGCTGAAATGCTCATAATTTGATCTTGCTCGATCATTAATACTCGTGGATCTTCGCGAAGTCTGGTGATTTCGGTTGGGTCCATTTTTAAAACAAAACCCTTAACACCATTAGAATATTGTCGCAACACTTTACCCTTCACTCTACTGGCAATTTCTAACGACATTGTGTTAATTGTCGCTTTACGTTCGACTGAAGATTGCTTAGAAAGTTGACTAACAGACTGGTTTGAAGATGCCTCATTTGAAGATGCAATAGAGAACTGGTTATTTTGCTGATCTTTTAGTAAAACAATATATTGTCCTTTAATGGCCCTGCCTGGATCGACCGCATTGACTACCGCAAGCGATGGCTGAGTAAAACCTGTCCCGCTAAAATTTGTTCCGCTAAGACTGGTTCCTTTAAAACCAAACGAACTCAGCTGATTAATACTGCCCTGCTCTGCCTGACAAATTAATCGACTATCGGCATTCAGGTTAGTCTGCCAGCTGACGGTCAGTGACTCTGTGGTCACGCTTTCCACATCCGGGCCATCGGAAATTTGTAAGCTGATGGGGATTTCTGTTTCTTTTAAGGTTTTAAAAGATAACACATCACTGGTCACAGTATTACCGGCTAAATCACTGGATGAACCCTGGAAAAAATAGACTGTATCCGCTGTCAGGCCGGTCACTGGCACTTTATGTTGCTTGTCCAATCCAGTTTGAGTAAAGGATTGATCCAGTGCGTTGTCGGCAAGACCGAGTAATACTAAATGGGAAGCGGCTTCATTAGTCGTCCACAAAATATAGGCGCTATTGGTAGTAATATCTTCAACAAAAGGGCCTGCCATAATGATTGGTGCAGTGGTATCCGGCAGCGCCAAAGTGGTGAACTCAACCGGTTGTGAAACACTGGGACCATTGCCAAAAGCATCAAGGGATGAAACGGTTAGGGTGTAGGTTGTCGCCGGCGTTAAATCACTTAAATAAACGCGGTGATTGATGACCAGTTGTTGGTCGTCTAATTCATTGCTGGTGATCCCATCGGTATAAGCAACGCCACTGGTTGCCGCTTCATTAGTGGTCCAGCTAACGATGGCGCTGCTATCGGTAATATCGGTCACAATCGGACCGGTAATGACTGGCGCTTCAATATCGAGATCAAGCAATGTGGTTGCTTTAATTGGCGCGCTTAGAACCGGACCGTTGCCGGCGATATCAGTAATTGAACAAACAACCGTGTATTCAGTGTTAGGGGTTAAATCGGTGATCACTAGTTGATGACAAATGCTCGCGCTACTCAACACATAGTCGCTACTATCGACGGTGATTATTCCAGTGACAGGTTCATCGGCACAAAATGTAACGGTAAATTGATTGTAGTCAATCGCGATGATATTAGGACCCGTGACAAAACTTGGCAAAGTGGTATCGGGCAAGGGTAAGGTTTTGAAATCAGCCGGTAGTGCTTCTGAGGTCAAATTATTATCGTCGGTAGAAGAAACCATCGTAGAATAATTGGTATCCGGGGTTAATCCGGTGAGCAATACCGAATGGTTTGTGGTTAGTTCATCCTGAGTAATAGTGCTACCACCGCTAATGACTACCTGGCTATTCGATGATTTGTCGGTCTGCCATTCGATCACTGCTGATACATCAGTAATGTTTTTTACAAAAGGACCAGAGATGATCTTAGGCGGCGACTGAAAGATGGGAGTGGTAGTAAAACTAATAATATTACTACTGGTGCTGACTCCGTCAGTATTAAAGGCATCAACTTGTAAAAAGTAAGTGGTCGCAGCTTGTAAGTTGCTTAACAGCAATTGATGAGACAGAGTAAATTGTGGGTCCGACTCCAATTCATTCATTTGAGTGTCAGAGAGTCCAAAACGCACCTGACCATTGGAAACGCGCTCTGTTTGCCAATTAATTGTCGCCTCAAAATTTCCAATATCGGTGACAAAAGGTTGCACCGAAAAAACGGGTACTGGTTGATCTTCTACGGTTCCAGAATTAAATTCGCCTAAGGAACAATCTGCACTATTACCTACCGCATCGGTTAAGTTAATGATGTGTTCATAATCAGTATTGGTTTCCAATTCGGTCAACAAGACAAAACCCGACTGAGTTAAAGATGAAGCGACTTTTTGTTGCCATTCACTGGTGTCTTTTTTACGATAGCGAATCAATGCGGTTGCCAACTCGTCGGACTGCCAGCTCAGTTCAGCAAAAGAAACAAATCCTTCCGCGAGCGGCGGCGCGATACATTGTGGTGGGGTGGTGTCGACATAATCATCACTTAACAGACTGATGGTTTTACTGGCGATCATACCCTCAATATCCGTTGAATAAACCACGCAGCGGTAACCGGTATTAAATTCTAAACCGGTCAGGGTGATCAGGTGATTTTTTTGCAACCCAATTTTGTTGACTTCAAGAATACCGTTGGTGGATTCGCAAATTAATCGGGTATCCGCATTCCAGTTGGTTTTCCAACTTAAGGTCATGCTATTGCCGGTTAATCTTTCGATAATGGGGCCGGTGACGATTTCTAGTTGAGATGGCTGCGCCTGGGATCGAGTAGTAAAAGAAAAAATATTGCTGGTGGTTGTATTTCCGGCAAGGTCACTGGATTGCGCGCTGAAGTAATAAGTTGTGTCTGCAGTGAGGCCCGTTAATGTCAATTGGTGTGCGGTTAAAAAGTCAGGCGAGGTTTCAATTCGATCAAGCGCGCCGGACTGGGTTCCAAGTAATACTCGAGTGGATGAAGATTCATCGGTTGTCCAGCTAATTATCGCGCCCTTATCGGTGATATCCTGGACCAAAGGGCGACCAATTAATAAGGGAGCATTGGTATCTGGCGAGGTTCTGGTGGTGAATTCGATCGCACCGGATAACGTTGGACCATTACCCGCGGCATCTTTTGATGAGACTCTCAAGGTATAAGTGGTGTCGGGGGTTAAACCGGTGATCTGGCTATTATGTTCGGTGACTAAAATGTTGTTATCGATGACACGATAGACATTGCCATCGTTATAGGTAATACCGCTGGTGGCGGCTTCATTGGTTGACCATAATACAAACGCGGTGGTATCAGAAACATCAATGACTGCAGGGCCCGATAAAATTCTGGGAGAATTTAGATCCGCTGCCGCCAGTGTGGTCACTGTTTGAACCGGACTGTTTGTCGGACCATTGCCAGCGATGTCAGTAATATTAGCTGACACAGAATAAGATTGATTGGAATTCAGTCCGTCTATTGTCAATTGCTGGCAGCTCGATAATTCGTTGAGGAGATATTCGGTACTATCCAGGTTTATTTTTCCGGTCACCGGTTCATTGGCGCAAAATGACAAGGTCAGCTGGTCATGGCTAATCGCCGAAGCGCTTGGTGATTGTAAGAATTGCGGTGCGGTCGTATCAGGCGCAGACAGGCTGCTAAAATTGACAAATAGCGTTTCCGACGGGTTGCCTTGAGAATCGTTCGAATTAACCGATGCAGTGTAATTTGTGTTGGCGCTAAGACCGGTGATAGCTATCGAATGAAAAGTCAATAATTCCGGGTCAGTAAAAGTGCCGACACCGGTAATTTCCACAGACGCGGAGGTAGCTTCGTCGGTGATCCATTCGATGGCAGCAGATATATCCGTTAAATGCCTGACATAGGGAGTAATAATGGTTTTGGCTGGAGTTTGATCGCTAAAGACTAACTCAGCATTTAATGTTTGATTATCAGTTACCGCATAATCGGACTCAACCACATCGCCAAAGCCGGTACTGGGCAGCGGTGCAAACGTAATGTCGTACAAACAATCGACATCATCGGCGTTGTAACCTGACCCAATGCAAGTATCGGTCGAGAACATTAATAAATTGTATTGACCGTTAGCGTCGGTCACGCTGCTTTGATTTAAGTGAGTAATATGGTGTTGCGAGAGTATGCCTTGTGAGCCGATTTCCGGGCCGTACCAGGATTGAGATGCTTTTAGATCAACATTGGCGACCGGCAGATTATTGCTGTCAATCACCAGTCCGGATAATAAATAGAAATCAAATGTTGAGTCCCTTATGGTGTCGCCGACGACTGCAAAATCTTCCGTTTGCAAGGTAACGGTATTTGGCGCGCCAGTCAGTGAAACCTCTGACGCGTTAAAATAAGCACGAAGTACATAATCGCCGTTCTCGATGGTCCAGGTATACTGGCCATCCTGGGTCACTTGAATTATTTCGCCTGTTTGAGTGAGCGTTCCGCCAACCACTTTAAATAAAAGTGCGCTAGCGCCATTGATTGGCGCTCCGTTTTTATCTTTAATCACACCGCTCAGAGTGGCACTATGACCCACCGTTGCGACCACGGCAAGAAACAAGCCGAGCAAGGTTGTTCGGATCTTGGAGTAAAACAGTTTACTTAATTGGTTGCCCATGCGGCGACTCCAGCAAAAAAAATTTCAGATTCTGCTAAATTTGAGTTCACACAAAGAGGGAATGCAAAAGAGTTTGCTTGATCAGAAAAGACCATGCGAGATCGAAATAGCCCATAAACTCAGTGCGGGTTATGGTCTAAAAAAGATCATTACTTTTAGCAACCCCGCTGTCTTAGGTACATACTTCCCCCTTAGACCGGTAGCTTTGCGGACCCGAACTTTCGAAACAGGCAGCCCTTATTTAGCAATTTAGACTCAGAATAGGGTGGTTAATGGGTTTATCCTGAATCTTTTTGACTCATCATCAGTATCTAAATATCATAAACTTCAACAATGTAACGCCATTTTTGAGATAAAAAATGGACTCGTACTTTTTGAAAATTGGACAGAACTGAGAACTAGTCGTCATTATTGCTATCGGCAAACTCACAGAATGCTTAATAGATAATTGCGATTTAGTTTTGTACTTGTTTAACTGATTGATTAAACTTATGATTTTTACAGCCAAGCGTTTTAGTGATTTTTTTGTCTAGCGCCGACTGAAACCTAAAAAGACGAACCAGGTTGGGCAAGAAATTCAATTTCTTTTTTTGTAGACTGCCGACCGAGCACCTGGTTTCGATGGGGATAACGGTCAAATCTTTCGATGATTTGTTGGTGTTTTATTTCGTATTTGAGGTTATCTTCCAGACCAGTTTGGGAAAAGACTTGCATGGCCAATTCGTGAATCACCAGTGATTCCGAATGCATAAACGGCATATAAAAAAACTTGCGCATTGGCATTGGCAGTTTGATATCTTCTCTGCAAGCAATGGCCTGTTGCGAAAGCACCACCGCCAGCGCATCAAAACGAAAAGCCTGAGGTGATTTTCTGAACATATTGCGAGAAAACTGATCGAGCACAATAATTTCCGCTAATCGACCTTCTGGGCTCGACCGCCACTGATAAAGTTCACCCTTTGTGGCAGCATAATAAGTCTGGGAAAATTGACTGGAAATTCTATTGTCAAAATCCTGGTTTTTAGCAAACCAATCTTTTGGCGCGCATTGTTCAAACCAAAAGTCGATGACCGTTTCTGCATTAACTTGTGACATTATCTCTATCTCCCTGTTTGATGCATTAGTTCTCAAAACCTCTGTGTTTGAGTACCAGTACCTTACCACATAATTCTTGCCTGGACAGTCAAGCCAGATAACCGTCATCTACGGCGTTATTGTAGATTGAATTAGAATGACTAGTTTGACAGTACAATGCCTTGTAGATGACGGCTATTTGCCTTGCTGAACCCTTTAAAATTGGTGTGTTAAGCAATCTGGTATTGATCGGTTTGATGTCAAGTTTTCAATTGGACTAGCTATTTTTAGATCAACTGATTATCCTGAAAATAACAAAATAGACACAACTGTTCAACGCAGTTCAAAGATCCCTCTACCAAAGAGGGGAGG
>CAZOBX010000142.1:0-14832 GCA_964578045.1 uncultured Kangiella sp.
ATTCTGACCAACGGAGTTGAGGTTAGTCAACTAATTGATAGTTTTCTTTAAGAACCTTCAATATTTCTGCTTTTGGATTTTCAGAAATATGAATTTTTGCTCCAATTATTTTTTCTGCAATGCCAACATAGATATCTGAAATTTTCATCAGTACCTGTTCTGGAAGAGCATTATTTTTTGCCAGCGCTTGTCTTTCAGGCATTCTCTCTTTATTAAGTAGAATGTCCGGATCTGGAAAATGGTTTAGTAGTAGTTGCCTAAAGTCTTCTTTAGAATTTTCGACCACTTTGCCTTTCTTATAGGCATCCTCATCCCATATTCTTGAAGAATCGGGGGTACCCACTTCATCCATATATATCAATTTCGGCTGGCCATTTGTGTCATTGACATAGCCAAACTCAAACTTGGTATCAACAAAAATCTGACCGATATCAGACAGCGCTTTGCTGATCAATTCAAACCCTTCTGCGAGAAGTTTTTCGTACAGATCAATGTGCGATTTTTCAACAAAATTGAAAGCATGGTAATTATCTTCAATATTCTGGCGAGTAATATTGACGTCATCAGCTTCGGGAACTCCAGGAATGCCTTTTAAAATGCCCTTTGTAGAAGGAGTCATAAGCAAATCTGGTAATCGTTGGTCTTTTTGCAAGCCATCTTCAATTTGAATGCCACAAAACTCTCTCTCTCCATTCTGGTAAGCACGCCACATAGACCCCGTTATATATTGACGACAAATGGCTTCGATCATTACCGGTTTGGCTTTTTGAACAATCCAGACCAACGGATGGGGGATATCAAGAATATGACTGTCGGCTAATCCCTGTTGCTTAAACAACTTAAACCAATGATTGGATATTGCGTTGAGCGCTGCGCCTTTGCCGGGAACACCATTCATACCACCTTCGCCATGCCAGATACAATCAAAGGCAGAGATTCGGTCGCTGATCACCATAATCGCCAATGGCGCGCTCGACGGTACATCGTAGCCTTTTTCTTTAATCAGTCGCTGACTGTCGGCCTCGGTCAGCCAATAGACTGAGCGAACCTTTCCGCTATGAACGGGTTTGTCTGTGCGAATTGGCAAGTCGTCATTTACCGCTAATACTCTGTCTGCAAGGCTCATTTTATCTCCCATTTATCAATAGCAATCATATGCTTAGAACTTAGAACTTAAATCTCAATCATCTCAAAATCTTCTTTACCCACTCCGCAATCGGGGCAAAGCCAGTCGTCTGGCACGTCTTCCCATTTGGTCCCCGGCGCAATGCCGTCTTCCGGCCAGCCTTTTTCTTCTTCATAAATCCAACCGCAAACGATACATTCCCACTTCTTCATATTTTGACTCTTTGCTTTATAATATTCTGGATTAATCCACTATCATGCTTATTTTTCGGAAAGGCGCTATTTTACTACATGATGCGCTGATTTAAACCCCAAATCTAAATTTTTCAATTCGTACCATGAGTGGTATTTGTTATACTGCCCCCCAAATTACCGTTTTCACCATAGAGTATTCGATTGAAGGGCAATTGCTTAGAATTATTAACGGAAAAAGGGAGTCTTACCGATTTGATGACTCGGCTGATGGGGCGAGCACCATCGTTAAACTGCCTAGTTCAAGGTAAGGACTACCCCAGTCTGCTAGAACGGCAGATTTTGAACATTCGGCCGAGAATCTACGCCCATATCAGGGAAATAGCCATGGGCACGGAGGATGTACCGTGGTTATTTGCCCGCACAGTCATTCCTATGGCAACACTTAGGGGAGCGACTAAACGGTTGGCTCGAATGGATAAAACGCCGTTAGGTAAAATCTTGTTTGGTCGTACTCATGCTTTACGTAAAAATATGCGGCTGGACTTGATAACGGCCGATCAACAAAGCATGATTAGATTTGGAATTCCCGAAGGCTTTCCTTTGTGGCGGAGGTGTTCAACATTTGAACTAGCAACGGGTCCTTTGATTATTAGTGAAATATTTTTGCCTGGTTGCCCAATTTATCAAACATCTTATGAATAATAACAAAAAGAAAATCAGTTTTTCTCAAGTGATAGAATATTCGTTGAAGCAAATTTCCGGTTCCGTTAATTTTTATAAGCTTGGCCAAATATTTAAGTTGAGTTCTTTGTGGCAATATCGAATCCTGCAATATGGTTTGTTAATGCGGGTCGATAAACCGGTTGGCAGCCTGTTATTGTTGTGGCCAACCTTTTGGGCCTTGTGGCTTGCGTCTGAAGATTTTCCGGCGGTCCAGCATATTATCATTTTTACCTGTGGTGTTTTTTTGATGCGTTCAGCCGGTTGCGTGATCAATGATTACGCCGATAGAAATATTGATGGCGATATCGCTCGCACAAAAAAGCGTCCCTTGGCCGTTCGCAAAGTGACAGAAAAAGAAGCTCTGGTTTTATTTGTGGTTTTGGCGCTTATGGCTTTCGGACTAGTGTTATTACTCAATGGCTTGTCGGTAATCCTGTCATTTGTCGCTTTGGCTATCGCGACGATTTATCCTTTTATGAAAAGGGTCACTTATTTTCCTCAGGTGGTCCTGGGTATGGCTTTTTCGATGGCCATTCCAATGGCGTTTGCAGCCGTTCAAGATAATATTCCCAATACTGCCTGGTTACTTTATATTACCAATTTACTGTGGGTTTTGGCGTACGACACCTTATATGGCATGGTCGATAAAAAAGATGACCTGAAAATAGGTGTAAAATCTACCGCCATATTTTTTGGTGAAGCTGATTTACAGATTACCGCCTTTATTCAAATGATGTTTCTATTTGGGATGCTGCTAGTTGGTTCGCAATTTGACCTTAATGGATATTATTATCTGAGTCTATTGGTCGCCGGATTATTGATCGCATGGCAAATTTACTCCTGTAGAAATCATCAACCGGAAAAGTGTTTTAAGGCTTTTATGAATAATAATTGGGTTGGATTGGTTATTTTTTGTGGTATTCTGCTAGCCCGATGGACAGCAGAGTTACCAGTAAGTTAGGTAAGATTGGACCGGGAGCCGACATACGTCGGACTGAAATTGATCTTATTTTAGCTAAAACTAGAGGCCGATTTGGATACTAAAATCTTGATTGTTGAAGATGATTTCGCCAACCAGCAAGTTGCCACCTTATTTCTGAAGAAATTTGGTTATCAAACTGAAGTAGCCGAAAATGGAGCGGTTGCGGCTAGCTTATCTCAGCAAAAACAATACTCACTGATATTGATGGATTGTCAGATGCCTATCATGGACGGATTTACCGCAACTGAGGCGATCCGAACAACACCGGGACCCAATCAGGAGACACCAATAATCGCGCTGACCGCAAATCTTGTCAGTGGGATCCGGGCAGACTGTGAACACTGCGGTATGAACGATATTCTCTACAAACCCGTAACCATGGCGGCTATGCAGGCAATGGTCGAAAAGTGGGTCGACCAATCGTAACGAATCTAGTTGCCTCTATAACCAACCTGAATCGTTACTACTACTAATATTGTTTAAATATTTATCTTTATTTAACGACACTTGGGTGGCAAATAAGCATCCATTATATCGCGACTCGAGCAATGCCATTGATATCCACCAGAGGACTCTAATTGAGGCACAAAATTTAACCGATTATCGGTTATTTGCTCTGGCTGCTTAAAGATAATCTGATAAGCACCTTCTGCTACAATATAAAGCTGGAAATTATCATTATTGATCAGTTGTTGCTCGATGCCAGTTTGTTGCAGGGTGTTGGGCCAATAGCCTGTCTCCGCTGCATGGTCGGTAATTGCTTGTTGAATATGCGATGTTTCTGTGATCGCCTGATGAACTCTCGCCCTTATGGTGTAATCCTGATAGGCAGGTATTGCGATAGCGGCCAATATGCCGCCAACGGGGATCAATAACACCAAAAACACTACCGCAATTATCCCTCCGACCGACATACCTCTGCCGGGACTTTCACTGGCGATATTGATTTGTGAAGGGCCGTAACGGCTGTTGACGACCAAAGTACTGGCGATCATATCGTGTAACGCTTGTTTTCTAGCGGTAAAAGCAGACATTAAATAACCAATAGTAAAAGTCAATTGAGTGATAAATGCTGAAAAATGGCGACCGGTTGCGTGGCCAAAACTGATAGGGTAGCCATGCATATCGGTTACTTTAATTCCCATTATTTTTTTACCGAAAGTCCCTTGAGCAGATGAACTCTCCATTAACGCAAAATATAACCACCACGCCGGATATATTAATGCATAAATTCCTAATATCGCCATCAGGTTAGCAGGGTTTTGCGGATTGATACTAAATATAGAACCACCGAGTAGAAATGCCAAAACGCCGATCAAAAAACTAAAAATAATACCATCTAGAAAATAGGCGATCAGACGCTTCCAAAATCCGGCAAACGCATAAGCAGACACTAATGCAGCTTCTGGTTGGCTAGACGGGGTTTGATAGGGAGTGGACTGCACCTGGCTCAAATTAGCGCCACAACTAGTGCAAAATCGAGCGTTAGATGAATTGTGGGCGTTACAGGATGGGCAATTAAACGAACTCATAAATTTGATACTCGGCTAATAATAGGGATGGTATGTCAGATATTGAAAATTTTGGCATAGATCAAGAGCGTCTTCAACTGTTTAGTGCTTTCGACTCATTCTGGTTTAACCGACCGAATCCGAATAAAGTCATGTTTGAACATAATGAATCATTTTTTACTCCGATTAGAGACCACCGCGCGTAGCACAATATTAGCCGCCACTATTCGGAGGAAACCAAATGATTAAATCAAATCTAATAAAATACCTATCGCTCTTTTTCGTTATATTAGCGGCACAAATATTACTTTCAATGATTGAAAGTCAAATAGAAGATCGCTCGAGCAATCGTCACTACGCCCGATCTATCATTAAGAAAAGCTGGACTGGCGACCAAACCTTATTAGCTACAGTATTAACTGTACCCTTTGAAAAAGCCCAAAAAATACGGATATTCGACAAAGAACTCAATCGATACGTTCAAAAAACCAATTGGATCAAAGATAAACTTTTCATACTACCCAACATCCTCGATATTAACTCGAAACTAAAACATCAGGTTTTATCAAAGGGGATCTACCAAGTGCCCGTATACATCGCTGAGTTGAACTTAAAAGGTGTAATCGAGCGATCGAAGCTAGCTAAACTGATCAAAGATCCGACATATCGCCTGTCGAATAAAGGTTATTTATCTTTTGGAATAAGTGATCCAAGAGGGATCAATGGAAGCCCTACAATAATGATTGATCAAAAAGTTGCAAAGGTCTCACCGGGCACCCGATTGGACTATTATCCGTCAGGATTTCATGCTGAAGTCAGCTTAACAAATCACCTAGACAATATTGTTTTCGAGGTTAATTTGCAGATAAAAGGCATGGGCCGGATCGCCTTTATAGCCACGGCTAGAGAAAACAAAGTCGCTGTTTCATCCGACTGGCCTCACCCAAGCTTTGATGGGGCATTCTTGCCCTTTAGCCGAAAAATTTCCGACGCAGGTTACGATGCTAACTGGAAAACGGGTATTTTTTCTACCGATATTGAAAATACAATTCAAAAATGTTCTGCAAACCAATGCGACAATATCTATTCGTCTGCTTTTGGCGTTAATCATATTCAGGCGGTTGATATTTACCTCAAAAGTTTACGTTCGGTTAAATACGGATTATTAGTGGTTATTATTACTTTTACTATTTTTGTGCTTTACGAAGTGCTAAATAAAAAAGTGAGAATTCACCCGATTTCTTATGCTTTAACGGGTATGGCTTTGGCGATATTTTTCTTATTGCTAATTGCGCTATCTGAACACATTAGTTTTTTCGCCTCTTACTGGGTTTCTTCGATAGCCTGTTCAGGATTAATTAGTTATTACGTGAGACATATGAGTGGTTTGAAACTTCATGGAGGTGCGATGTTTGGTTTGCTTAATGGTTTTTATCTGGTCTTGTTTTTTATTATTCGGTCCGAAGATCATGCGTTACTATCTGGTAGTATTTTGTTGTTTATTTTATTGGCGGTAGTGGTGGTGATTACTCGGAAGGTTGATTGGTATCAGATGGGGAGGCGAGTTTAACCGTGGGGATGACTTCAATGTTCGATTAGCGAACATTACAACCTTTCCATCAAATCAAAAATATAAAACCTATTAACAGCTAGATATAAGGCCATTCTGCCTACCTTTAACAACCAATCACACTAAAGCTAAAGCTTATAAATCAACCAACAGTCTGGTATCCTATCATGAGATATATCAAGAAAAACCGAGGATTTTATTAATGCCCTTCAATCTACCTGGTCGCTTTGCTCAACTTGTTTTGAGCGCTGCGTTTATAGCCGCAGTTGGTAGTGCTCACTCCGCTGAAGCCAAGCAGGACTACTTCGCCCTGAGTCTTGAACAATTGGCCAATATCAAAGTGGTCACCTCATCCCGACGCGAGCAATCGGTCGATGACGCCTATGCCAATATCACCCTGATCACTAAAGAAATGATTGAACGACGGGGCTACCGTAATATCATCGAAATGTTGGAAGATATAGCCGGATTCGACTTTGCAACTTATGAAGATGGTGGCGGAGAATACCCGGTGCATTTTCTAAATCGTGGCATTGGAGGCGATAATGGAAACTCTCGATTGTTGATCATGATTGATGGTTTGGTGCAAAACCATATTTCTTTTAATTGGGCTCAAGGGCTTACCGACGAGCAGATTTTGATGGATATCGAAAGGATCGAAGTGATCCAAGGGCCAGGTTCTTCACTCTATGGCGCACAAGCGGTTTCTGGCATGATCAATATTATTACTAAAAAACGATTCAAAGGCACCAATGTCAAGTTTCTTGTGGGTGAAAACTCAACTCGCACGCTGGAATTTATGACTGGTGATTCGCTTGGAGATATTCATTACCAGTTGGCATTAAAAAGTAATAGAAGTGATGGTGATGGCGGTCGCGGACGACCCGATCCTGGAAATTATTTTAATAATAATTTGTATCCGGAATTTTTGACTCAGAGTTATGATGACAATGGTGTTTTTCAAACCAATGCTACTAACCCCTTGGCCGGACAAGCGATCCCCAATGGTTTTAATAATTCAAAAGATGATTTAGCTGTGAGATTTAATATTTTTAGCGACAATATGCAGATGGGCATTAATTATTGGGAGAAAAAAGATGGCCTAGGAAGTTACGTGGTGGGTTATGAATATGATGCAACCGCAAATGATTTCTTAACCCATCATAGCTCTTATACTGCTTTTGTGAAAAATACATCCACTTTAGTTAAAAATAAACTGAACTGGAAAACCGATCTCTGGTATCGCGTTGATAAACAGGAGTCAGATACCGGATTCAAGTACCTATACCGCTTTAATGATCTGAAAAAATCCTACCACAGCTCTAGCAGTCAAATCGGTTTTGAGAATCAATTTGATTGGAAAATTAAGAAAGATCAAACCCTGATTTTTGGTATTCGATTATTAGGCAATCGTCAAACGGAACAAGTGATTTCGCTAGGGCAGTTACAAAGCGGTAACGCATCGACCACTAATTCTTCCTGGGATATTGCGGTTGCAGGCGGTGGCTTAGGTCAGAGTAAAGTGAATGAAATCTACGATGAAACGGAAGCAGCCATATACGCATTATTAGAAGGTGACTTTTTGCCAAATCTTAGTTATTCGATAGGTGATCGATATAGTGATGGGAGCGACTATGGTTCTACCCACACGCCAAGACTGGGTCTTATTTATAAACCGAAAGAATGGGTATTAAAGGCTTTATATGGTGCCGCATTTCGCCAGCCTTCGCTATTTGAACTACACGATGAGTTTCGCGGTCAGGTCGATCTCATCCCGGAGAAAATTGATACTTTCGAGTTAGAAGCCAGTAGGCGTTTATCCTCTTATGGAAAAATAAAAATGAATTTGTTTTATTCCCAGCTGAAAGACAGCATTGATTTGATCGAAGATATGACTCGAGCCGGAGGCGAACGATATGCTAATGTCGAATCCTCCAAGGTGAGAGGTATTTCAAGTCAGCTTGATCTAAAACCTTATGAGGGACTAACCCTATACGCCAATTATATTTATCAACAAGGCGCCGCTGATGGTAGTGGCTGGGGTAAACTTGCCCATACTGCGACCAATAAATTAAATTTCGGGGTCAATTGGCAGCCGCTGGAAAATACTTTTAATATCAATCTTAAAGCTAATTATGTTGGTAGTAGAACAACTCCGGTAAGCAATCGCTATTTCGATGGAAAGGCGCCCAGTTACACTAAACTGGATTTAGTTCTTTCCTGGGTCGACTTGTTTGAATACTCGGGATTATCCAGCCAATTTATCGTCAATAATATGTTCGATGAAAGTTATTTCGGGGTCGGTCGACAAGCCGGATCAAGTATTCGAGACGAATACGATCCCGCAACCAATCCTGATCCAGCTGGTTTTATTCCTCCGTATCATCCACAACCGGGACGTACGATTTATTGGAATATTTCGTACCATATGTAGTAATCCTTAATAGGATTCGTCGCCGAGATTTAGCAACTAACTTTATGAGTAGAAATCGCCAACAAAGGAAACACAACCAATCTCGATTGCGCAAAGCGCATTCTGTGGTTTCGCGTTACTCTATGCTGTTGGCAAAATGGATGCTAATATTTTTAGGGTTGCTTCATTCAATGATATCTGTGGCCGCCGAGCTAACGGTCGATAGTCGCGATCAACTGGAAATTAGTAAGATAAAATCTGCCTATCTTTACAACTTCCTAAAATACGTGAAATTTAATCATGGTGAGCAAGACTCAAATCTAAAGGAATATAACGTTTGCATATTGGGTTCAGATCCATTCGGTAGTGCGTTGGATGCAATGTCAGGACGCACGGCTAAAGGCGTTAGCGTCAATGTTAAGCGGGTCAAAAATATTATTGATGCAAAAACTTGCCATATCGTTTATGTGAGTGAGTCTGAACAAAATAATCTTAGTTCGATCATTGAATCATTGCAAAAACTATCAATACTGACGGTTAGCGACATTGATAATTTTGTGCAAGCTGGAGGAATTATCGGATTTATTGGTGAGAATAAAAAAATAGGCATCGAAATAAACTTAACTAATGCAAGACTATCTAATATTCGGATCAGTGCTTTGTTGTTAGAAATTGCAAAGATCACTGATTGAGGTTATGTCTATGTCGCCATTAAAAAACTCATCGATAAAAACTAAAATAACCGCAGCAATTCTACTGATTAGTAGTTTTTGTATTTTCCTGGCTCTCTCGGTGTTTATTTATATTAATCAAAAAGATATGCAACAATCCAATGTTGACAATATCTCAGTATTGGCAAAATTAATCGGAAATCGAAGTACGGCGGCATTAATTTTTAACGATAAACAGCTAGCGTATGACAACCTGGCCTCTTTAAAAAGCCATCCCACCATCATTTCTTCTTGTCTTTTCGATGAGCTGGGACAACTGTTTGCTAATTACACCAAACAAACGACGTCTGATTTTATATGTCAGTCTAAAATCACTAAAGAAAATAAATCAGCTAATCATCATTTCATAAATGACGAACTTTGGTTATCAGAACCTATTTTCGTTGATAATGAGTATCGAGGAAGTATTTTGATCAGAGCTGGTTTACAACTCGTTCAACAACAATTGATCCGATATTTATTAATCGCACTGTTGATCGGTTTTACGGTTGCTATTTTGGCATTATTCCTTGCTGCTCAGTTGCAGGGTATTATTTCTAAACCACTGATTGATCTGACCAAAGTGGCTGAGTCGGTTGGCGAAAATAATGACTATAGCGTGCGTGCGGAAAAATTTGGTGATGACGAAATTGGCGCGTTGGTGGATACTTTTAATGGCATGTTGTCGACCATCGGTAACCAAAACGAAATACTAGTTGCCACCACAGAAAAAGCCAATGCGGCGAATGAAGTAAAAAGTCAATTCCTTGCCAATATGAGTCATGAGTTAAGAACGCCTATTAATGGTGTGCTCGGCATGAATGATTTATTACTTGGAACTGAACTCAACGGAGAGCAAAAAGAATACGCTCAGTTAATTTCTCAAAGTGGACAGGTCTTACTCGATACTGTTAGTCAGATTTTGGATTTGGCCGCGATTGAAAGTGTTGGTTTGACTCTCAAACCTGAGCAAGTATCGCTCAGCGATTTTTTGGATGACATTACTCAATTGTTCACCTCTCAACTGGCCAATCAACGACTCGATCTGGTTTTAAGTATTATCGATGAAGTGCCCACCGGATTGATATTTGATCCGGTTCGTATGCGTCAGATTTTTATCAACTTAATAGCCAATGCGATTAAGTTTTCAGAAAAAGGCAGCGTCAGTATCCAGGTCCAATGGCGGAATGATCGACTTTGTGTCGCGGTCGAAGATACCGGGATTGGAATTCCTGAAGAAGCCAAAGCAAGAATATTTGAGTCCTTTCAACAGGCAGATAACTCATCAACTCGCGCCTATGGTGGCACTGGATTAGGACTTGCCATTTCACAGCAGATTTGTCGTGCGATGGGTGGTTCCATCCGAATCGATCGCTCGACCCACGCCGGTTCGGTCTTTTCTTTTGGGGTTAATGCTCAGCGATTTACTGATGCAAACATAACGGTTCCAAATTTCGATTATTCGGGCAATGTTTTAATATTAACCGAAGCGTCCCCTTTGGGTAACTGGTTAAAAGATGTTTTTGCAGCGCGAAATATCGACTGCCAACTGACTTCTAGTCTAGTGGAGGCTATCACGCTACAAAAAAATGCTAGCCTATTAATGGTGGATGCAAAGTATGGTGTGGAGACCTTACAAAAATTAATGAGTTATGGTGATGAGACTAAGCAACGATATGTCTGGATGAATTGGGTCGGGCAAGAATTGCCGGAATCTATCGCTCATCAAGTTGAGCTATTTTATAAACCCATAACCACTAGAGGGATGTTCAAATTATTTTCAAATCAACAACAAACCGCCGTCTTCAGCGAACCGGTAAATTATACCGATCGCATTTTAATTGTGGACGATAATAGTATTAATCTAAAGGCGCTAAAGTCACAATTAAGTAATGCCGGGTTTAATGTGGATACCGCTGAAAACGGTTTACAGGCAGTTTGTGCCTGCCGTGAACAACATTTTGATCTGGTTTTGATGGATATTCAAATGCCGGAGATGGATGGTTTGGAAGCCACTCGGTTAATTCATCTTGAGCAAAAACATCATGCCCCGACAATTATCGGCATATCGGCACACGTGTTAGAAGAACATAAACACAACGCGGTAAGCGCTGGAATGGTTGATTATTTGTGTAAACCGATCCAGGAGAACGAACTTCTGGCTAAAGTGAAGGAGTGCTTAGCCAACCGTTGAATCCTGTGTCGGAGTACTAGATTACCTTTAACAGATGAATTAAATGCCATGGAATATCGTGGTTGGCTGCTCGCATTTATTTGTACAAAATGCTGTAATTGGGATGGCTGTTGTTACTCCGAATTATGGCTTTTTTTGAACAAGCTTCGGTAACATCGTGTAATCAACCATATGGTAAGCGCCAGCAACAGAAGGATCAAGATTGAGCCAACCACCATAATCCAGGTAGCATTTTTATACAGCTGAACGGGACTATAGCTATGAATTTGAATTAGCCTGGTTTCAGATTTTATCGGTAGCTCGACCACTCCTTCAGCATTGCTATCAGGAAGTTTTTTTAGGTGGCTAAAAAAAGCACGCCATTCCTTTACTTCTTGAATGCCAGGTAGTTGATTATTCGAATCAAAAACACCTTCACTTAAATCTAAGATCGGATCACCGTTTTTATTCTTTGGGGTAAATTCTAATAATCCATAGCTGATTTTTCCAATCAACCAGGCCATAGACCCCACAAAACTATTGGTGGCCATGCTATACAATTGCTTGTTATCTGGAGATAGGTCGATTTCATGGTAACCTGTTTCAGAACTACCCATTTTGATTTGAGACACTTGATCGAAGGGTAATCTTGCAGAATTATAGACAACTTGAAAACCTGAAAAGCGGGGATAAAATGAATCCCCTCGGGTTTGATAACCTAACAATAGCGCTTCTATGATACTTTTTATTTCAGCGCCTGTAATCCATACTTTTATCAAATCATAGCCTGGTTTATCGTTGATCACCCCGACCCCAAGGGGGACAATTCGAAATAAATCTGAAACCTGCTGTATACCATCTGAGCCTAAATAGATATCGTCTCGAATAGGACCGTTGGTGCTGAGCGCGATATCGGAATTCGTGGCTATTTTCATCGAATCAGTTACCAAGTTGGCAATAACCTGGTCATGGTATTCGCGGCCTAAGCGGCGTTTGGTTTGCGCCAGGACTTGTTCAAATTCATAACCAGCCGATTGCAAAAAAAGTTCAGTGACCTGTTGCTTGAACAAAGTTATCTCTTCTATAACGGCGGGGTGACCAATGATTTGATCGTCAATCTTATGTAGTTGATAGTCGCTCTTTTCAAATCTGTTGGCATTAACTTTAAGCGAAAGTTCACCGAGATATTGAGCTTCGGAGCCGGCCTGTAGAATAAGCCTGCCATCTTTAATGATCGGATCTTTTAGTGGGGTATGCGAGTGTCCGCCAACAATAATATCAATCCCGGCAACTTTGGTTAATAACTCCACATCATCACCTTGCCATTTTAGCGCTGCCATTGGATCTTCCTTAATGCCCCCGTGAGATAACAGGATGACCAGATCAACCTGCTCCTTTTCGATCAGGATCTTTACCATACGCTTGGCGGTTTCTATTGGGTCGTCAAAGGTAATCGGGGCGGCGTTTGGTGCCACGTCTGCAGCATCGTAGCCCATCAAACCAAATATTCCGATTTTTTTCTTTCCTTTATTAACCACCACATAAGGCCGGATGATATTCCGTTGCCACAGAGATTGTAATCGATCATCGGCTGGGTCATCCTCACTAAACAGCATATTACTGATCACGATGGGTGGTAGCTTCCCCTTGGCTTTTAATGCTGATTCTATGCTCTCTGCCAACCCTTGCGGTCGATAGTCAAATTCATGGTTGCCAAAAGTAATCGCGTCATACTGCAAAGCACTCATCAGTTGCAGTTCAGAGCCTGTTTCGCGAATGATAGTGTGAAATAAGGTGCCCATGGAGTAGTCGCCGCCATCTAGCAATAAAACATTGTCTTGACCAAGGGTTTTTCTTCGTTGCTCGATAAGCGTGGCTAATCGACTAATTCCGCCAACAGTATTGTCGTCGTTAATTGAACCAGGGGTGAAATCAGCGTTGGTGCCAAACCCTAACAAGCGTGACTGCCAGTCGTTGGTATGTAGGATGGTTAAATCAGTTTCAAAGGCGAGAACATTGGCGGTGATAAAATTTAAAATAAAGACTATTAATGCGAAACCCGTTGCTTTTCGTTTAGCCAGGCAAGGGTTTTTCGGATCACAGGGCGTCTGATTTCTTGGTGAGCTGAAGCCATGTTTTGTATTTTTCATTCTTATATACAGTTCGATTGGGGATTATAGCGCCAATCATAAACTGGTTGGAGGAGTTTTACCAATCTCTTATCTGGATGGCTTGAAATGCCTCTAATAATCGGTCGATGTTGATAATGGGAAGAACTGTATTAAAGCAAATATCCATTTACCCATAAGGTTTAATAAATCCTATTGACTAGCTGTCGCAGCGGAATGCTTTGTCAAATCCTGTACCGCCAGCCGTATCTGAGCGGCCATTTCTTCGGGTTTAGACTGCAATATAAAATGAGGGCCATCAATGTAAGTATGTGATGAATTATTAAATACGCTCTCAATTTGCACCATTTTCGCCTTTGGCACCAACTTATCTCTTGTCGGTTTTAAGTAAACACATGGAATGTCAGTGGAAAAACTAAATCGTTTAGGCAGGTTTTTCATATTTTTCAGGCGATTGATCAATGTTTGAGTGGGAAGGGAATCTATAACATTACAAAATTTATTCAATGTTTTGGTTGAGACAGAACTACCGAGAAAGAAAAAGCGATGGAATAAGCCGGCTCCAGGAATACGAGCTAATAATTTAATAGGTAGGTATCTCGCAATACTTACAAGAACAGGATTCGGGCATGATATAAAACTTGCTACAAATATGACGCCTTTAATATTTGAGTCTGACTTTTTAAGCAGAGAGGGCACGATAGAACCCGAAAAAGATTCAGCTAATAATATAATATTTTCACTAGGCAGGTGGCTTAAAATGTATTTCGCCAGCTCATTAGTACTTTGGCCGCCCTCTTCCGGCAATGGTATTACTTGATGATCTCCATCATAGAAAGAAAGGAAATCTTCGAATAATTTTCCAGTCCCGTCCATTCCAGGAAGCAGTACGAGTTTCAATGGATCTCCTTACCTGCTAAATAATCAGGCTGTCAATTATTGGTTACTCTCAGTTGTACTTAAAACAACGAAAATAATCTTTGTTTGTACTGGTATTTCAATCTCAAGAACCGCTTCAATATTACTGATAAAGTGACGGTCTACAATTACGCTATAGGCGATTACTAGGCTAAGTAGGCGAATTACTGGCCCTTTTGAAAAGTATTTCAAAAGTACCAATATTGTTCGTTAGAATTATTCAATTGAACAAGGGATGATCGAGTTTCTTGATGTCCGATTCACTATAGCCTATAACCGCAAATATCAAGCTATGATCGTCCCCATTGATACTTAACGGCCCAGACGGATTAAAGGTGTTTTTAGGAAATTTTGCAAGTGTGGATATTTTATTAGATGAAAAT
>CAZOBX010000143.1:0-12340 GCA_964578045.1 uncultured Kangiella sp.
GATCCCGTTGTTGGTTCTCATTTTCCAAAGTTTCCTTTACGATTAATATGTTTTCATTCAATTTTTTTTGTTTTATGTTTTTTTAATAAATCTGTAGCATCTTTATAAGTTGTTTTTTCGTCAACTTTGATATTAAGTTTTTTTAATTCTCTGGGAACCGATTTAAGTTTTGGTAATGAAGATACTGAAAAGTCGGTATTGACTAATATTGGTAAAACTTTAACCCCAGCCTTCGCCCCCATTGGGATCAAAGAAGATAATTGGCCTGCGACAGTTGGGTTATTCACGGGATTGTTTGCCAAAGAAGTCATAGTCGGAACGATTAATTCGCTTTATTTAAGTCGTTCTGGTGAAGCGCCGGAGCAACAAGAATTTGATCTATCCGATAAACTGGTTGCGGCGTTGCAAACCGTTCCGGATAATCTTTCCGATGCCTTAGGCAGTTGGACTGACCCGCTTGGCATGGACGTCGACATAAAAGATACTCAAGCAATCGCAGAAGACCAAGGTGTCAGTCATGGAATATTTTCAGCCATTCGCCAATCCTTTGACGGGACATTAGGCGCGTTTAGCTACCTACTTTTTATCCTGCTCTATTCTCCGTGTGTGTCAGCCCTTGGGGCAACCCATAAAGAAACCGGGACCCGATGGACCTGGTTTTCAATTCTGTGGACAACTTTTTTGGCCTATAGTTTGGCGACAATTGTTTATCAGTTTGGACAGCTTAAAGAAAATCCCATTTCAGCAATGAGCTGGATTAGCCTTTTTGTATTATTGCATGTAGCCAACATTATTTTTCTTAAATATTGGTCTAAAAAATACCATTCGCAAGACTCAGATTTACATCAAATACGTCAGTCAGTGAGCCAATAATTATGTTAATGGATATTAAAAAGCTTCTGATAGACAGGCGCCAAGTAAGTCTGACCGATCTTGCCAGGCATTTTTATGTGAGTGAAACAATCATGCTCGGCATGCTTTCTCATTGGCAGAAAAAAGGTCGAGTCGAGTCGATCGATGCTTCTGGTGCTTGTGGGACAGGGTGTGGAAGTTGTTCAGAATCTGAAGAGTCAAAGATTTATTATCGTTGGAAAACGGTCGCTCAGAAACCTATATTCACCAAGCTTGGGGAATAGGGTGTTTTACCTTTAATATGGATATAACATTAATAAAGCAAATAAAAACAATCGTTAAAAATCAAATTTCTGAATTAGAACGGCAGATAGATCTTACCAAAAAATCCAGTCAAACCGTCGAACTTGACCAAACCCTTGCCGGGAGAGTCTCAAGAATCGATGCCATTCAACAACAAAAAATGGCGCAAAGTTCCTTTGCTAGAGACAAAAAGCGTTTAGTGAAATTGAATAGTATCTTAGCTAAACTTTCGCAACAACAACAGAGTGGTTACGGTGACTATGGTTGGTGTGAGGAATGTGATGAAGAAATACCTATCGCCAGATTAATGGTTAAGCCGGAATCTAAATATTGTATTAGCTGCCAACAAATCTTGGAAAGTTAAATCTAGGTTCAAGAACCCGCTAAGCCAAGTCGAACACGCATCCCCAATTCTGTGGTATAACCCATGTCTTTGGATTGCAAAATTCCGCTTCTATCGATGACATAATAACTAGGAAAAGCGCTTATTTTATATTTTTCAGAAGTGTCTCGGGTGCCAAGTAATATAGGCATAGTCAAGTCGTGATCGGCTAAAAAGGTTTCGACCTCCTGTTTACTTCGCCAGTCGAGTACGACAGCGTAAAAGTTAATTTTTCCGTCTGATGATCGTTTAATCGATTCGATGTTATTAATTGAAGCATGACAAACACCGCACCAAGGAGCGAAAAAATAAACCAGGGTTTTCTGCTCTTGCTCAGCCGGGTCAAATTGAACAACATCACCATTCATATCGACCAAGGAAAAACTGGGCGCCAAAATATCTGACGATGTTTGCAGCATGTCTTTTTGTTGCCACCAGGTAATCGCTAGAAAAATTGCTAAAAATATTAATCCTTGATTAATCCAGTTAATTATTTTCTTTTTGCTTTCATTTTTCATTTATTTCATGTCGAGTGGCAGTATTGTTTGTTTAACTAAAAACGGGTTATTTCGGATTGCTGATTGATCTCAACGAATCACCTGTTTGAGACTGGTACCAGAGGTCTACCAGGTACCAAGAAATCGATATAGAAAAGGGCATCAATAAATCTCCATTTTCGACCGCTAGTTTCATTTCTTTGGCACTGAACCACTGAGCATGTTCCAGTTCTTGATCAATAAGACGAATATCATGTTGTTTTGTTTCACAACTAAAACCCAGCATTAGCGATGCTGGGAAAGGCCAGGGCTGGGAAGAAATATATTTAACTTTGCTGACTTCTAAACCAACTTCTTCCATGGCTTCTCTGGCGACGGCTAACTCTAATGATTCACCGTGTTCGGCAAAACCTGCAATGACTGAATAACGTTTTTCAGGCCAACTGGCCTGTCGGGCTAATAACAATTTATCGACACCCTCCATAGAGGTCACAATGGAAAATATCACAGCTGGTTCAATTCTGGGAAAGTGCTCTCTGCCACAATGAATATTGATACATTTTCGGCTGTGGCCAGATTGCGCCGGTTCTGATTTTGACCCACATTTTGCACAATACGCGTGACTAAAATGCCAATTGATTAGCCCTTGTGAATAAAATAGCGGTTCAATATCAATGACATCAGCTGACAATGCCGCGGTTCTTAAATCGAGAAGCTGCATTTCAGCGAGTTTGGGGTATATTTCGGCAACCTGCACAACAAAATAGTGGATCTGTTGATATTCACCTAAGTAAATCCTTTGGGCGGGGTGTTCAACATCAGAAAGTGAAGATTCAATTTGCTGATCTAACTCTTTTAATTGTTCGAAAGTAAAATAGTGGGCTTTGTTTTGTTTGCACAAAAACCGGCCTTTATAACTGAGTAAAATTTTTGTCGTTGGTTTTGTAAATAATTGGTCGATGTGAAGACTGTCATGGCGTATTTCGCCGCGACGATTCAAAGTTGATTTAAAAAGCATTGCCTAGCCTTTGCACATAAAAAGATCTGGCAGCATAATTACACAAAAAATGCCGGATTGGTAGCTCATTGACCAGTTTTGAAATGCTTAGTTGAATCGCCATTTAGTGACGTTTATGGGCTACTAGTGACCAGAGTATTAAGATTGGAAATGTTAACAAATGTTTATCAGAGCAAAATATAGCTTTATTATACATGTAAAACAATGAGTTAGCTTGTTGTCCTTTGGTGAAATAGAATTTAGACTTATAGCTGATATGGTGTTATAGTAGTATACAACACTACAGGGTAGTTTATTAGCATATTAGGTTTTAACAGAGTTATCTCAAGAGAGTAAATATGACAGCCATTAAGTGGAATGACCAACAGCCCATATTTAGGCAACTCAAGGAAAAAGTTGTCGAGTTGATTATCGACGGCGAAGTCAGCGAAGGGGAGGCGGTGCCATCAGTGAGGCAGGTTGCAGCAGATTATCAAATAAATCCATTGACTGTTTCAAAGGCATACCAGGAACTAGTTGATGAGTCTATTTTGGAAAAGAAAAGGGGATTAGGTATGTTTGTCACTGAATCAGCAAGAGAAAAATTATTAGAATCTGAGAAACGCAATTTTCTGGATATCGAATGGCCCAAAATTATCAAAAAAATCGACAGACTTGGACTTTCTATACAAAGTTTATTAAATGACAAACCGACCCAAGTAGAGGAGCAATAATGACTACTTTGATTGAAGCAAAAGGTTTATCCAAAAGCTATGGTAGCCACCAGGTGTTGAAATCAGTTGATTTCTCTGTCCAACGGGGTCGTATCGTGGGTTTAGTAGGACCAAATGGCGCGGGCAAAACAACCATCTTGAAGGCAGTATTAGGATTAACTTCCTTTGATGGTGAGTTAAAAGTACTTGGTCTTGATCCTGCTAGACAACGTCATCAAATCATGCAGAAAGTGAGTTTTATTGCTGATGTAGCGGTTTTACCTCGATGGATGAAAGTGTCTGAAGCGTTAGAGTTTGTTACCGATGTTCATCCACACTTTGATCTGGAAAAAGCCAAGCACTTTTTATCTAAAACCAATATTCCTATGCAAGCGAGGGTTAAAGAGCTTTCAAAAGGTATGGTCGCTCAACTTCATTTGGCATTGGTCATGTCGATCGAAGCGGAGTTGTTAGTTCTGGATGAACCTACCTTGGGGCTCGATATTTTGTACCGAAAAGAGTTTTATAACCAGCTTTTAGCCGATTTTTTTGACGAAGGTCGCAGCATATTGGTAACAACTCATCAAATAGAAGAAATCGAAAATTTATTAACTGATTTGATATTTATTCGCGATGGGAAGATTGTGTTAGATGCCACTATGGAAGATATTGCCGACAAGTATATAGAAGTCATGGTCAGCAAAGATGATGCCGAAAAAGCCGAGGCGCTTAATCCAATGATGCATAGAGACGTTTTCGGAAGAAAAGTCTATTTATTTGAAGGCGTAAGTCGAGATGTCTTAGAGCCTCTAGGAGAGCTTCACTCACCAAGTGTTGCCGATCTGTTTGTTGCTAAAATGAAGGAGTGCAAATAATGAATACTGCGGTCTTAATATCATTTAGAGCCTTAGTTAAAAGAGAGTATTGGGAACATAGAGGGTCAATGTTTTATACCCCAGCGATTATGGCTGCTGTTTTTGCCGGGCTAATGGTTTTTGCGAGTATTACCGGCGGCTCTCTGGTTGTTAATGACCGTCACGAATCAAGCGTATATTCTTTTTTGCTTGAAGGGATTGGAGAGTTGCAAAACATTAAAGAAGAACAAAGAGAAAGTATTGTTCAGGGTTCCCTTTATGGAGTCTCAATTCTTTTCGCTTTTGTTATGTTCATAATCGGTTTGTTTTATGCTCTTGGTTCACTATATGACGAAAGGAAAGATAGAAGTATATTATTTTGGAAATCCTTACCTATTTCCGATACAGAGACGGTTTTGTCGAAGTTCTTTTCCGTTTGTTTATCGATACCAGTAGTTTATTTTTCAGTTATTCTAATTTTTCAATTATTTTTGTTATTGTTTACAACTGTTGGTGCTTGGTTTGGAGGCAGTTCAGGTGTAACAATATGGGCATCTTCCAATCTATTTAGTGTGGTATTTAATAGCCTGTTTGCCTTAGTTGTTGCTAGTTTATGGTTAGCGCCGATATGGGGCTGGTTGATGCTAGCCTCTTCTTGGGCTAAAAAAGTAGCTTTTCTATGGGGACTATTACCGATTTTCATGTTGTCAATGGCCGAGCTTTATGTTTTTCATTCTTCAAGGTTTATTGAATTGTTAGTTGAAAGAGTTGGATATGCATTTGTCATTCTCCTATCCAACATGGAGTCTTTAGTAAAAGAAGATATGTTAGATGGACATTCCATGCACTGGTACGAAGTATTCGCAAATATGGAATTTTGGGGCGGTTTAGTCGTTAGTGCAGTATTCTTAGCTGGCGCGGTATTTACCCGCCGACATAGAGACGAATCTTGATTGTCAGTATGGTTTATGAGATAATCACCAGCATACGAAGAGGTGTAAATTATGGTTTTCAATAGAAAAAGCGCAAAAAAGACCAGCCGGATTAGCCTTGTTATCGGTGTGACTATGTTTATAGCGCTTGTAGTAACTGCTCAAACTCAAGGCATTCCGACGGATTACTTGATGGAAAATGGTATGCAAGTTTGTAGTGCTGGACTAATTGATTTATTTACTCGATTGCTCTTGTGGTAGTCTGCTTTGCTTACTTATTGTTGGTAACAAAATGTAAATAGTAAAATTGCTAACTATTAAATAGAAAAAACGGAGCTTTTACTCCGTTTTTTTACGTCCATAGATTGACAGTATGTCAAAAAAGCCAAGGATGTCGGTTTGCCCAAAGCGCTCGAAAATCTAAAAATTGCTTGCCGCTTAATCGACTTTCAATTGTACTACTACATAGGGTGAAACAACCACTGCCCATAATTCCGTTGAGTCCTGTGCATTCTGTTTTACCCAGTCAATCGTTGCAAACCGGACCTTTTTGGCTTGGATCAATTTACTCAGCTTATTCGCTTCGTTTTCAGCGATGGTTGTTGCAACTTCAATTAAATCCATGCCTGTGCTAATGATAAGCAATTTGCCTTGAGCAAAAAATACTTGTAGCTCTTTCCACTTGATGACTGCCGTCTCCATATTAAGCTTTTCTTGAACGGATAAATCATCGAGCGTGCGCTTTTTGTCATCAATAATAGTCATAATCGGAGCCTTTTTTACCAAGGTCTTTAACAGAGGTTCTTGTTATACCCGTGCTACCTCAAAATGTAGATTCCAGCAAGACTATAAGCTGCCATATTTGAGGCATGGAATTTTAGGGTTAGTCATTCTAACTCAAAATTTCATTGAACGTAGAAGATGGTTGCTTATAGCCTCGCCTAAGAGCGCCTACTTTTGGTGTTCAGGTATTTTAGCTGAACACTGGAACCTGCATTTTGAGGTAGCACGGGTATAGATTATAACAGATACATCAGGTTCAGCTTAAGTTAAGTTTTGCTGTGCTACAATGTAGCGCTAGGATCTCGTTCTATCATTGATAATTATTGATTTACTATTTGGAGAACTCTATGAAAAATCAATTTGTTAAACTTTTAACGATGTTCGTTAGTCTGATTTTTATAACTGTCGGTGCGATTTCTACTGTCAATGCCACTGTTAAGTTAACGCTAATTGATGGAAAAAAGTTTACCGATTATGAAGTGACGGATCAAACAAGAAAAAGAAGTCTACAGACTATTCAAAAAGATTTGAGTAAATTATTCTCAAAAGTATCGACGAAGCATTTGGCCGATAATGAAACGATGGAAGTGGATATTACCAATATTGATCTTCCGGGCATATATCAATTTGCTTATGGACATCGTAATGCTGATATACGTATCGTCCGTTCGCACACGCCTTTTAAACTCTATTTTAGCTATCGAATTAAGAATACCGAAGGAAAAATTGTGAAAGAGGGAGAACACAAAATAAAGGAATTTTTTGATTCAGGGATCTTGTCAAGGCAACATAGCAATCTAGGTACCGTTAGCTACTACGAAAGACCGTTAAAAAAATGGTTTAAAGTCACTTTTGCTAACTAACCTCAATTCGGGATAAGAACAGCCATCCAGCACAACTATTTTAGCGGCTCTCCGCGTTGATTTTGCTACCAATAGCCAGCTATTACTACGCAAACTCGCCTTGATATCCACTAAAATAGTTGCCCTGGACTAAAATTAAACTCTAAGCTAAATCAAAAGGAACTTTAATTTTTTGTAACTTTCTAAAATAGTTAAGTTTTCTGGCTTTTATTATCCCGAGTTGAGGTTAACTAATTATTGCTGGAGTCGATTTTTAAGCGCAATTAGCATGCCTAGACCGATGAAAGCACCGGGCGGCAAGATCGCAAAAAGAAATTTTTGCTCAGTCAGGTAAAAATGTAAGGTTAGGACTTTTGCCCAGTCACCCAACAGTAAATGGGCACCATCCAAAATGGTGCCTTGCCCGACAAATTCTCTTAACCCACCTAAAACCATCAACACCAGAGTAAAACCTGCTCCTTGGGCAAGTCCATCAACCAGCGAATGTATTGGCTTGTTTCTACTGGCAAAAGCTTCTGCGCGGCCAATAATAGTGCAGTTAGTAACAATCAGTGGAATAAAAATACCCAGTATTAAATACAACTCATAGGTAAAGGCGTTCATTAATAATTGTATATTAGTGACAAAGGAAGCGATCAGCATAACAAAAATAGGAATACGAATTTCTTTTGGAATGTGGTGCCTGATGAGCGAAACTGTGACGTTTGAGCCAACTAATACAAAAGTTGTGGCGATACCCAATCCAAGGCCGTTGATTAATGAGCCTGTAACCGCAAGCATTGGACAAAGACCCAGCAGTTGGACCAGAGCCGTATTGTTATCCCACAGTCCGTTTTTAAGAATTATCGCGTTAGTTAATTCAGTCGCCATTGGCATTCTCGCAATTACTTTCTAATTCAAAAAGTTGCTTGTGATTTTGGGCGTAAAATTGTAAATTGCGGTGAACCGCTTTAACCACTGCTCTAGGGGTAATTGTTGCGCCGGTTAAAGCATCAAAATGACCCCCATCTTTTTTGACTTTCCAGTGTTGTTCTTCTGGATGAGTTAATGATAATCCTTCAAATTGATTCAGCCAGTTACTTTTGCTTCGCTCAATTTTATCGCCTAGTCCTGGTGTTTCTTTATGACTTAGAATATTCACACCCAATATTTTTCCATCTTGTGATATGGCGACGCTAATATTAATGCTTCCCGAATATCCATCTGGAGCAACACTGGTCATTAGTATCGCATAGTCGGCGCCAGGGTTTCTCATGCGATACAAATTTTGCGACTCCTCGGTACCAAGCAACGCGACATCCTTAACTACAATACAGTCCTTATAAACTTCATTAGAATATTTCTCCTGTGGGACAATTTGTGATAGTTTTCTAACCAGTGAAAGTGCTATTTCCTGTGCGATTTTATCTTTTGTTAATAGGTGAGTTATGGCAATCAGGCCTGTTGAAATCATGGCAAATACCGCTAGAATCATGGCATTTTTGCTAACTGCTTTTCTTATTTCTGCACTTTGGCTGTGAGTAGAAAGATTATCAGGGCGTTCAGTTTTAGGCATTTTCTTTGACCTCAACTTTGGACCCATAAACTTTAGGTTTGGTATAGTGATCAATGGTTGGCGTCGCAATATTGAGCAACAATACAGAAAATGCTACGGCGTCAGGATATCCACCGAATAGCCGAATAATAACAATAAAAAATCCAATTGAGGCGCCATAGATAAGTCGACCTTTAGGTGTGGTCGAGGCGCTAACGGGATCAGTCGCGATAAAAAAAGCGCCTATCATGGTTGCACCAGTAAACAAGTGGATCCAGCCAGAAAGAAAGAGTTCACTGTCAATCAAGTGAAAGACTGAGGCACAAAAAAATAGACTGGCAAGCATCGAAACGGGAATTTGCCATTGGATCAGGCGGTTATACATCAAAAAAACTCCACCCAATAAGAAAAAGACATTTAACCAAATCCAGTTTGTCAGGTTAGGCGAAAATCTCGGGTCTTGAGTAATTTCGGTTGACATCATGCCAAGAGAAAAAGCGGTTTTACTTTCGTCCAACGGAGTTGCCATGGTGTATCCGTCGGCCAGTAGTCGAAAATCTTGTAAATTTAGTCCGCTGCTGGTTGTTCCTAAAAAATTGAGTTGCAAACTTTGCCACAAGTTCGGTTTTAGCTGAGTGAGTTCGGCGGCTGGTAACCAGGCTGTCATTTCTATCGGAAAAGAAATGAGTAGTAATACATAACCAACCATTGCGGGATTAAAGGGGTTAAAACCTAAACCACCATAGAGCTGTTTGGCAAAAATAATCGCAAACCATACACCAATCAGACTCATCCACCAGGGTAATATGGAGGGAATAGCGAGCGCGATCAACACACCGGTGAGCAGTGCAGAATTATCGGATAAGGTCCGTTTGATTGGGCGCTTACGTAACTTCAGTACAAATGCTTCAGCAGAAACAGCATAGAGACTGCAAAGTATAAGATTAATGATCACCCCCCAACCCAGAAAATAAATCTCTGCCAGTATGCCCGGTATTAGCGCAACAATGACTAGTTGCATAATTTGACTGGTTGAGCGGGTGTTATGAATAAATGGTGAAGAATTTGTCAAGACTGCTCTTCCTTTTTATTTTTGACCCTTAGCAAAGCGGCCTGTATGGCGGATTGCTTGCCATCGGGATCTTTGTCTTTGTTACTTGTTGCATTCTTTCTTGCTTCGGCGTTTTTTCATCGTTTTTCTTCTCTTTCTGCCTTGAGTTGAGCAAGACGATTTTCGCGGTTTTCATATCTTAGTTTGGCAAGTTCTGATTTCTTTTGTTTAACTCTTAAATGTCTGATTTCTGATTTTGCAAACCGGTAGTAATTGACCAAAGGAATTTCACTTGGACAAACGTAACTACAGGCGCCACATTCGATGCAGTCAAATAGATTGTGTTGCTCTGATTGTTGCCATTGTTCGCTCCTGGCAAACCAGTATAGCTGCTGGGGCAATAAGGATGCAGGACAAACTTTTTCACATTCACTACAGCGTATACATTCGGCATGAAAAGCGGGGGTTTTACCTTTCACTAAAGTTTCATTTTCGGCATTAAAAATAATGCAATTGGTTGATTTTTGTGTCGGCGTTTCTAAATCAAAAATTGTTTGTCCCATCAAAGGACCACCGAAGATAACCTTAGAAACTTGTTTCATATCGATATCTAATGCCGTGATTAGATGTGAAATGGGGGTACCAAAAGCCACCCAATAATTGCCAGGTTGATTGACTAAATCGCCAGTGAGCGTCACTAGTCGATGAGTTAAGGTTTGGCCCTTACAAATGGCATCATTTATTGCATATAGGGTAGCGACATTTTGAACCAGTATGCCTAGTGCAGACGGATATTTATTCTGCGGTACTTCTAATCCTGTGAGTAGTTGAATCAGTTGTTTTTCTCCGCCACTAGGATACATTGTTTTTGCGACAATTATATCCACATCGTGGGCCATATTTTCTTGGCCAGAATAGTTTGTAATGGAAACTTCTGCATCAACATCTTGCAGCCTATGAAAGGCTATTTCATGGGCTAAGGCTGCAATGGCTTCTGGTTTATTATCTTCAATGCCAAATAGAACATTAGTCGCGCCCACTATCTTGGCGGTTATTAGTGCCCCTTGAAGCACTTCATGTGAATGTTCTCTTAGAAGTCGATCATCACAAGTAATATAAGGCTCACATTCCATTGCATTCACGATCAGTGTTTTTATGGTACTCGAACCACCCTTAAGTTTAATATGGGTCGGAAAAGCTGCTCCTCCCATACCAACTATTCCAGCTTCTTGAACCCGTTCGACTAAACGACCAGGTTCGGCTTGCATCCAGTTATCGAAGGGAGGTAATGTAGCAACGCATCTATTTAATAGCTGTTTTACACGAACCGCTGACGCAGGCAGCCCTGAGGGGTGAGCAATATTTAACTCAGCCACTTCTAATATTTCTCCATCACATGGTGAGTGAGTATTAGTCGCGGAACCAGCAATGCCTGCTGACAAAAGATTTTGTCCCGCTGAAACCTGATCTTTAACAGAGACCAGTAATTGTTGATGATCTTTGCTATGTTTAGGCAGTGGTAAAATGAGTTCTTTTGAAGGCGGCAACCATTGAATGGCACGTTGATTTGACATTGATTTGTATTCAGGCGGATGAATTCCGCCTGGAATATGGTATTTGGCAAAACTGATGATCTCTGATTCTTTTATCATAGCAATAACTCTAAGAGACCTGTTTGACGGCAATTATCAATTGTTCATCTATTAGATTTGCTTCTCTGGGGCGAGACCGACGCCAATTCTCTGGTGTGGTGGCAACAAAAGGCATATCAATACAATCAACTGGACAAGGAGCAACGCATAGGTCGCAACCAGTACACTCAGACTCAATCACTGTATGCATCAGTTTAGCGGCACCAACTATTGCGTCAACGGGACAGGCCTGAATGCATTTTGTACAGCCGATACATTCGTCTTCTCGGATCACTGCGACCTTGTCTCTGGTTTCTTCGCCGCAGTTTTCATCTAATTCGATCACTTCCATTTCGAGTAAATCAGCGAGTGCTTTTATACCTGCTTCGCCACCGGGCGGACAGCGATTAATCGCTTCACCATTAGCGATGGCTTCGGCATAAGGGCGGCAACCGGGATGGCCACATTGACCGCATTGAGTTTGAGGTAGTATTTCGTTAATTTGCTCAACAATAGGATTACCGTCTGTTCGAAACTTAATTGATGCGTAACCCAATAGGGCTCCACAAGTGGCTGCGAACAACGTTATGAGCAAAGTCGCGGTTAAAATTTCCATATTTATAGTTTCACCAAACCGGTAAAACCCATAAATGCTAGCGACATCAGACCAGCGGTAATTAAACTAATGGCCGCACCTTGAAAAGGTTGCGGTACATCTGCAACGGCGATTCGTTCTCTGATGGCTGCAAACAAAATTAATACCAAAGAAAATCCGAGCGCTGCGCCAAAACCGTATATCACCGATTCAATAAAATTATGGTCTTTGTTAACGTTAAGTAGTGCGACACCTAGTACTGCACAGTTTGTAGTAATTAAAGGTAGAAAAATACCCAGCAATCGGTACAACATCGGACTGGTTTTTTGAATCACCATTTCAGTAAACTGAAC
>CAZOBX010000143.1:12350-14774 GCA_964578045.1 uncultured Kangiella sp.
TCGGTAAATATTCCAGGTTAAAGGGTTCAAGAATGAAGTGATTGATCAAGTAGCTGGCCAGCGATGCCATGGTGAGTACGAAGGTTGTCGCTGCCGCCATTCCGGTTGCGGTTTCAACTCGGCTTGATACCCCCATAAAAGGGCACAAACCAAGAAACTTTGCTAGCACAAAGTTATTGACTAGCACGGTGCTGACTAAAAGTAACAGGATGTCTGTCATAAACAAGTCCGATTTAGCGAGTAGCTATTCAGCTATAGTATATCTTTGTAACCTGCTAAATAACTACCTTAACTATTGTTTTTTTGTTTTTTGCGTGTTTGCCAAAAATGCCTTAATGAAAGACCTGAGAAAAATACGATTCCCCAAATGATGACCAGTTTAATCAATCCACTAATGATGGCACTGGAACCTTCAACTTCGGCTTTTAACAAAGCTGAGATAACTAACGGTGCGTAAGTTTGGGCATTCGTAACCATATCGGGGGTGAAAGCGCCCACCGCAATAAAACTAATCAGGCCAAACTTAAAATGCCATGAAAGGTTTTTTATTTTATAGTTAATTAAGGCCAACAAAAGAATGCCTAAACCTAAATAAGCGAACCAGGCAGCATCATATAATTCGAATGTTTGCATTTAATATTGAATCCTCATCAAAGCAACTTTTATTATTTTGAGTAGTATAATTATTTTACTCGCATTCCCGGTTTGGCGCCATCATCAGGACTTAATAGCCATAAGTCTTTGTTTCCTGGACCTGCGGCCAGAATCATACCTTCTGACATACCAAAGCGCATTTTTCTAGGCGCCAGATTGGCAACCATAACGGTTAATTTCCCGACTAAATCTTCTGGCGTATAAGCTGATTTTATACCCGCGAAAACCTGTTTTTCACCTTCACCGATATCCAGTTTTAATCGTAATAATTTATCTGCCCCTTCAACATGCTCGGCCGATATTATTTTCGCTAGTCGCAAATCAATCTTATCGAAATCTTCAAACTGAATTTCCGGTTTTATCGCTTCAAATTTCGCTTGTCCAGCTTGGTTTGAATATTCTTGTTTGTTTTGCTCTTGTTTCGAGGCATCAGCTACCGCTTCAACTGAAGAGGCAACCATGGCTTCAACTTGTTTAATATCAACTCGCTTCATAAGTGGTACGAATGGATTTAATTGATGGGATATCAGCGGCGAATGTATATCGGACCACGCAAGCGGCGCGCCATTCAAAAAACTTTCTACATTAGTGACCAATGAAGGAACAACAGGCTTCAAGTAGATCGATAAGATCCTGAAGAGATTGATTCCCATCGAACAAACCTTAAGTGCTTGATCGGCTGTTTCTTCATTCTTGGCCAATTTCCATGGGGCTTTATCATCAATATAGGTATTGGCTTTATCCGCTAGTGCCATAATTAGTTTAGAGGCTTTACCATAATCTCTATTTTCATAATGGGCTTCAATCTGTTTGGCTTGCTGCTGAAATTCCTTGAGCAATGATGGTTGGTCAACTTCTGCATGAAGCACCCCACCCGACTTTTGCACTAACTTAGCGCATCGGCTGGCGATATTGACATATTTATTGACCAGGTCAGAATTAACTCTTTGCACAAAGTCTTCCAGATTAAGGTCAAAATCATCAATTTTGCCGGATAACTTAGCAGCAAAATAATAACGTAGATATTCGGGGTTTAGATGTTCAAGATAAGTTGCCGCTTTGATAAAGGTGCCTTTGGATTTTGACATTTTGGTGCCGTTTACAGTTAAAAAACCATGGGCATAAACTTTACTTGGTGTACGATAATTGGCGGCGCTTAAACAGGCAGGCCAAAACAAACAATGGAAGTTAATAATATCTTTACCAATAAAATGGTAAAGTTCGGCGTTACTGTCCTTTTTCCAAAAATCATCAAACTCAAGTCCAGCGGTCCGATCACACAAGTTTTTAAAGCTAGCCATATAACCAATCGGCGCATCTAACCAGACATAAAAGAACTTATTCGGTTCATTAGGGATCTGATAACCAAAGTAGGGCGCGTCACGGGATATATCCCATTCTTGCAAACCAACCTCTAACCATTCATTCAGCTTATTGGCCATTTGTTGACTGACACCGGTTTGTAGCCATTGCTTTAACATATCTTCAAAATTTTGCAGCTTCACAAAGAAATGTTCAGAATCTTTCAGGATCGGTGTCGCGCCTGATACGGCCGATTTGGGATTCTTAAGTTCAACCGGGCTGTAAGTTGCACTACAAACATCGCAATTATCACCATACTGATCCGCCGAGCCACATTTTGGACATTCGCCTTTGACAAAACGGTCAGGCAAGAACATTTGTTTTTCCGGGTCAAATAATTGATTGATGGTTCGTCGGGCGATATGGCCATTTTCTAACAATCGATTGTAGATTGTTTCGGTATAAAAT
>CAZOBX010000144.1:0-1596 GCA_964578045.1 uncultured Kangiella sp.
GATTAACGTTATAAGGATGTAGTTGAATTACGATGCTAACTTGGTTGAAAAACAATCGATCTTACAGCTGTAATTTGGGAATTGACACTTGGTCAGCCTTTTCTAACTTCTGGTTTAATCGTTGTTCCAAAGTATCAGCCACCAGTCGATTATGGGGATCCACTTGATCATATTGAGTAAACGCTCTTTCCGCTTCATATTCCGCTTGTTCTAATTGTCTCAGTAAAGCTTGTTGCCGATCATTTTGCTGGTGATTCAATTGCTCTATCGCTTGCAAACTGGCTGTAGCCCCTTTGGGCGAAATAACCTTAAGGATTTCTTTTGTGATGTGTTTCTCAGCCGTTGCACCACTAAAACCAATGCAATAGCTGCCGCCACTATGATAATCACCGTTACAAAGATAACGCGGCGTTGTTCCTTGTTTGCCCCAGTATCGAACATGCAATTTATGCCCGCATCGTGCGCAGCGTAAAAGGCTGGCTAATAACCCGTGTCCTTGCCGAGCAGCAAGAATGGTTGCGTCGGGTTGGAAGTTCGTGCCATTATTTTCTATCATCTTTTGGTACCGACAATAAGTTGACCAGCTAATGTAAGATTCATGATGCTCTTTAATGAAAACCTTTGCTTCTTCCGGTGATTTTACTGTCTGCTGACTTTTTTTGATTTCACCATTTTGCAAAACCTTTTTCATCGGACGTCGACCATAGACATAAGCGCCAGCGTAGATCGGGTTGTGCAATAAACTGGGTATAAATGTTTGGGCCGGTAGTTTCCATACGAGCTGAAATTTTCCGTCTATCGCTTTATTGGCCGGTAATTCAATGTTATTTTCTATAAACCAATGATAGACCTGACGAATGCTACCAAACTTTTGAAATTGATTAAATACCAGTGTGATGGCTTCTTGCACCCGTCGGTTAGGATCTTTAACAATACTTTCAGCGTCCCGGATATAACCGGGCGCTACCGTTGAAAAGAACGCGCCTCTTTTCGCTTTGGCTTCTTTGCCCTGGTGTAATCGCATTTTCAATACACCAAGCTCTGCCACACTCTATACCCAAGACTAATTGATCATCAAAGCGATTGGGGTCATATACCATGTCGTCATCGCCAATCAGCGTATCGAAAAGTTGGCAGACTTCCATCAGATGACACCAATCTTTATCGGTTCTGGATAATCGAGAAAGTTCACGACTTAAAATGATACCAACATCTCCCTCCGCGACACGAGTCAAAAGTTCTTGAAACCCTGGTCGCACGCGTGAGCCTGAAGCCGCACTTGCACCGAGATCTTTATCGATGATATCGACCAGTCTAAAGCCCAAAAGACGTGCCCGTTCAGCCAACGCGTATTGTAAACGCTGGCTTTCTATATTATTTTTAACCTGACTGACTGAGGATTGGCGCAGATAGACAATCGCCTTTCTTGCTAAATGTTCCTTGCTGATTTTACTATTTATTTGAGTGGTCATTTTCGTTATCCTCTATTGGTTGAATAACACTGATGATGAGTGATGCCATTAAATCGGCAAGCTGTTGTTGAAGTTCATCCGACAATTGAAGGTCGATTGGATCAGCTTCAAGATGATTGAAGTC